>JBDTEI010000322.1:0-7710 GCA_039922675.1 Microcoleus sp. | reverse complement strand
ATCCAACTAAACGAGTGTTTACCGCCAAAGAAAAGGAAATTGCAATTAGCAAAGATAGCCCGTACATTGAAGGAGTGACAAAAGGTTATCCGGTACTTTTGTCCAAAGTCGATGATTTGCAAAAAGCCGGAGTTAATATATTTAACGGAGTGAATGTTTTGGACAATACAAAAGAAACAGTTTACAAAGATGCCTGCTGTCACTATAATTATATGGGAGACGATATATTTGCCAACTATGTTTCCAGTTCCATTATTAAAGTAGTAAGAGAGTCAAAATAGATATTTATGAAATATTTTAACTTGATTAAAAAAAGCTCAGAAATTATAAAAATTGCTGCGATTAACTTGGCGCTTTTACTGGTTTTCCTGGAACTCGGTTCGCTGGGATGGTATTTTGTCAAGCACAAGCAATTTTTCTATACTAGATCGAAGGTGCAAGATAAGTCGGCTTTAGGAATAAATTTAGAAGGAGTGCGGCTGAATGAGTCTATTGTCGAAAGGTTTCATCCTTTCTTTGGGTTTGTTCAAAAACCCAGTGCTGATTTTCGCCCCGGTTTTAAGGTTAACAATTACGGATTTATCACTCCTTACGATTACCCTTTGAAAAAAACTAAGAAAAATCAATTTATCATTGGAGTTTTTGGGGGTTCTGTGGCTTCTAATTATGGAATATTTGAAGTTCAAAATAAAATTTTACCTCGATATCTCAAGCAGCTTCCCGGTTTACAGGATAAAGAATTTATAATTTTGTCTTTTGCTACTGGAGGCTACAAACAGCCGCAACAGTTATTAATTTTAAACTATTTTTTGGCTTTAGGTCAAGAATTAGATCTGGTTGTCAATATAGATGGGTTTAATGAAGTAGCACTTTCTAATCTCAACAATAAAAATAAAATAGATTTGGCGATGCCCAGCATTCAGCACATTATGCCGCTGACTAATTTAGCTAATAATAGCCTTTCTATAAAAGCTATGAAAACAACTATCAGAATTCAAGAAACTAAAACTAAGATTAATGAGGGGTTGGAAAGTTTACAACGCTGCTCTTTCGCGGCGTGCGATGCTTTGACTTCTGTTTACGTTCAAAATTTAGTCAACAATTATCGCAAAGATGTGATTGCGTTTGAAAAAGAACGGACTAAACCACAAAAAGATAGTGGTAGCGTTATTTATCTCAATACTAATAAGTCTGTTTTAGGGGATTCAGTAGCTTTTGAAAAAATAGCATCGCAATGGGCAAAAAGTTCAATTTTTATGCACAAAGTGCTGTCGGCTAGCAATGTGCCTTATTTTCATATTCTTCAGCCCAATCAATATTATCAGACGCAAAGGGTGTTTGGGGAGGAAGAAAAACGGATTGCTTTTAACAAAGATACTCCTTATGCTAAGGCTGTGGAAATTGGCTATCCGGCTCTTTTGAGTAAGTTTCCTAATTTAGAAAAAAATAAGATTGATATTTTCAATGCGGTTAAGGTGTTCGATCGCACTAAAGATGCTGTTTATGTGGATAGCTGCTGTCATTACAATAAAGCGGGAGAGGTGGTTTTTAGCAATTATGTGGGCGGTTCTATTCTGGAATCTTTGCGGAAGGATAAGGCTAGGAGTAAAAAGAAATAATGAGATATAGAAGACCGGGCGGTTGAAACCGCGTCGATACAGACAAAACCCGGATGGTGCGCGGGTTGAAGACAGAGCCGTGAAAATTACGTTTTTTTCTTCAGTCCCTCTGAGCTCGGACTTCCTTTGTGTAGACGCGGTTTCAACCGTACGTCCGATCTTTTGGGCGGTTTTTAGGTTTTAAGTTGGGTTTTAGGTCGATCGCCCGTGGAGTCGATCGGCATTACCAAGATCTTATCAACTCGGTTGCCGTCCATATCCACGACTTCGACGCGCAACCCGTTCCACTCAAAATGCTCTGCGGCTGTCGGAATTTTGCCCATATTTGTAATTACAAAACCGCCCATTGTGTGGTAACTCCCCCTATTTTCTGACGATATTTCTTCAATCCCAAACAGTTCAAAGAAATCATCGACGGGCAGCATTCCGTCTAACAGCCAAGAACCGTCCTCGCGCTGCACGGCTTGCGGTTCGTCGGCATCTTCAATGGAGGGAAAGTCGCCAACGAGTTCGACCAAAATGTCATTAACTGTTACCAATCCTTGAATGACGCCGTATTCGTCTACCACCAAGGCAATTTGATTGCTAGATTGCTTAAAAAGCTCTAATACTTTTAAACCGCGCGTACTTTCCGGCACAAATAAAGGCCTGCGCAAAGAAGCACTTAAATCGAGGGGTTGACCTGTTAAAGTGCGAGACAACATATCGGTAACGTGTACCAAACCGACAACGTTATCGAGTCCGCCCTGACAAACTGGAAACCGGGAATGACCGCTACCAAGCATTTTTTGGCGGTTTTCTTCTACTGAGTCTTCGAGGTCTAGCCAGGTCAGATCAGGTCGCGGGGTCATTAAAGCGCTGACTCGCCGATCGCCCAAACGAAAGACTCTTTCTACCATGTCTTGTTCGGCTTCTTCAAAGGTTCCCGCCTCGGTTCCTTGCTCGATTAAAACTTTAATTTCTTCCTCTGTAACTTGCGGTTCCGTTGAAGGGACAATCCCCATAATCCGCAAGATTAATTCAGTGGAATAACTTAACACATAAACGGCAGGAGCGCCAATTTGTGAGAGCATTCGCATGGGAATAGCGACGCTAGAGGCGATCGGCTCAGGGTTGTTGAGGGCTAGTCGCTTCGGCACCAGTTCGCCAATAATTATGGTGAGATAAGTTATGGTTAAAATTGCGATGACCGAAGCGATCGCCCCAGAGTAGGGTTGCAAAGCCGGAATCAGACGCAACAGAGGCTCTACCCTTTTAGAAATCGTCGTTTCTCCGAAAGCACCCGACAGGATAGCCAGCAGCGTAATCCCGATTTGAACGGTCGGCAAAAACTGATTCGGGGCATTAGCCAGATCCAAAGCTACACGGGCATTGATCGAACCCTGGTTAGCCATCTGTTGCAGTCTCACCTTCCGTACTGAGATAATGGCCATCTCTGACATCACAAACACGCCATTGAGGAAAACCAGCAGGAGAACAATCAGAAGGTCGGTACTTGGGGACATTTCTCAAATTATCGGTGGTAAAGGCGAAGCGCACTGCCCGGTTAGTCGATTTTAGATTTTAGATTTAGATTTTAGATTGAATTGCATCCATAATCTGGGTATCTGTCAATCTAGATCGACAATCTCGATTTGGCGATCGACCTGTCCCTAGATTAACGGAACAGGTTCGTTTCGATCGCAAGTTCGAGATATTTAGAGTAAGTCTCTAGCAGAAATCTACCCGCAGTGCAGTTGAACTGCCAACAGCCGATCGGCACAATGATAGATGTTTGTCGTACAATCTTCCTTAATAGGCAGCGGGGAAGAGCCTTCGCCCATCAGGGATTAAAACTAATAGCGCATGACTTTCTCTTCAATAATTCGTACATTAGGGCGATCGCCCCTAGCAACAGAACTTCTCACCAAGCTCAAACGGCATCACTGTCTGCAACTTAACGGCATCGCCCGTTTACCTAAAGGTTTAGTAGCTTCCGCCCTCGCACAACAAGAGGGGCGAAATCTATTGGCCGTGACAGCAACTCTCGAAGAAGCTGGCCGCTGGGTAGCTCAATTAGAGGCGATGGGGTGGCAGACTGTACATTTTTACCCGACTTCGGAGGCTTCGCCCTACGAGCTATCTTACTCCGACGAGAACGAAATGACCTGGGGACAAATGCAGGTGCTGGCAGATTTGGTGGATCAGGAAGAAAAAAGCGCCAATCAGTCCAAGCCGATCGCAATTGTAGCCACAGAAAGAGCTCTCCAGCCTCACTTGCCGCCTAGAAGTGCTTTTGAACCCTACTGTCTGACGTTGAAGCGAGGCGAAGTTCAAGACTCGAAGATGCTTGACCGCCAACTGGCCTCGATGGGGTACGATCGGGTGAATTTGGTGGAAACTGAAGGCCAGTGGAGCCGTCGGGGCGATATTGTCGATGTGTTTCCGGTGGCGGCCGAGTTGCCGGTGCGGCTGGAATGGTTCGGGGATAATTTGGATCAACTGCGCGAGTTCGATCCCTCCAACCAACGATCGCTCGATAAGGTCGATCGATTAGTTTTAACTCCTACTAGCTTTAACTCAATTATTAAAGCGGTTTTATCTGAAAACAATCTGAATCAAACCAACCAACTAGGCTCTGTTGACACAGAAAAAGAAGCTGAAAAATTTGTCCGCAGGCTGTTAGGTTTAGCATTTGAGAAACCAGCTTGTTTGTTAGATTACTTACCAAAAAATACTTTAGTTGTAGTTGACGAACCGCAAGGGTGCGAAGGTCATAGCGACCGTTGGTTAGAGAATGCACAGGAACAGTGGCAAAGTTGCAATCGGGAATCTGTTGTTGCTGATGGAGAAACCGAAAAATTGCCGATTGCTAATTTGCAGGTTCCGAAAATTCACCGCAGTTTTGCTGAATCGATGGCAGATGTCGCAGCTTTTGACAGGCTAGAACTTTCAGAATTAGCAGAAGATGCTACTGTTCAAAAAATTAAAAGCTCCTCCGGGGGCGAGCCGCTATCGCCTGCGATTAATTTGTCCAGCAGGCCTGTGCCGGTCATGCCTCACCAATTCGCGAAACTGTCTCAAATGCTCCGGGAAGAGCGCGATCGAGGTTTTACGGTGTTTATGGTTTCGGCTCAACCGAGTCGATCGGTGTCTCTGCTGTCGGAACACGACTGTCCGGCTCAGTTTGTGGTGAATCCGCGCGACTTTTTGGCGATCGACAAATTGCAGTTGCAGCACATTCCGGTGGCTTTGAAGTACAGCGGGCTGGCCGAATTAGAAGGGTTTATTCTGCCGACTTTTCGGATTGTTTTAATTACCGATCGGGAATTCTACGGCCAGCATTCTCTGGCGACTTTTAGCTATGTCCGCAAGCGCCGCCGCGCTGCTTCTAAAAAGGTTGACCCGCACAAGCTGAGTCCGGGGGATTTTGTGGTGCACCGCCAGCACGGAGTGGGCAAGTTTATCAAGTTGGAACGCTTGACGATCGATCGAGAAACTCGCGAATATTTGGTGCTGCAATACGCTGACGGCACTCTGAGAGTCGCGGCCGACCAATTGGGTGCATTGTCGAGATTTCGGACTGTCGGCGATAAAGTGCCGGATCTGAACAAGCTGACTGGTCAAACTTGGGAAAAGACTAAAACCAAAGTTCGCAAAGCTGTTAAAAAATTAGCGGTAGATTTGCTGAACCTTTACGCTAAAAGAGCTAAACAAGAAGGTTATGCTTTTCCTCCTGATATGCCTTGGTAGCAAGAGTTAGAGGATTCTTTTCCCTACCAACCAACGCCGGATCAGTTGAAGGCTACTCAAGATGTCAAACGTGACATGGAGGGCGATCGACCGATGGATCGCTTGGTCTGCGGCGATGTGGGTTTTGGCAAGACGGAAGTTGCTCTCAGAGCTATTTTTAAGGCAATTACAGCGGGCAAGCAGGTGGCTTTGCTCGCACCGACGACAATTTTGACCCAACAGCACTACCACACGCTGAAGGAGCGTTTTTCCCCTTATCCGATCGAAGTTGGTTTGCTCAACCGCTTTCGCACAGAAACCGAGCGCCGGGAAATTCACAAACGCCTAGCAACTGGGGAGTTAGACGTGATTGTCGGTACTCAATCTGTTTTGAGTAAAGCCATTAAATTTCGGGATTTGGGTTTGTTGGTGGTGGACGAAGAACAGCGGTTTGGGGTGAAGCAAAAGGAAGCGATTAAATCTCTAAAAACCGAGGTAGATGTGCTGACTCTCACAGCGACTCCGATTCCCCGGACTTTGTATATGTCGCTGTCGGGGATTCGGGAGATGAGTTTGATTGCGACTCCGCCGCCCAGCCGTCGGCCGATTCAGACTCATTTGGCCGCCTACGATTTGGAGGTGGTGCGGACGGCAATTCGTCAAGAGTTGGACAGGGGCGGTCAGGTTTTTTATGTTGTGCCCCGGATTGAGGGGATTGATGAGTTGGCGGATACGTTGCAGCTAATGGTTCCCGGGGCGAGAATTGCGATCGCCCACGGTCAAATGGATGCTGCGGAACTAGAATCGATCATGCTGACTTTCAGTGCGGCGGAGTTTGATATTTTGGTGTGCACTACGATTATTGAGTCGGGTTTGGATATTCCGCGAGTCAATACAATTTTGATTGAGGACGCGCAGCGGTTCGGTTTGGGTCAGCTTTACCAGTTGCGGGGACGGGTGGGACGTGCGGGGATTCAAGCTCACGCTTGGCTGTTTTATCCGAAGCAGAACAAGCTGTCGGATGCCGCAAGGCAGAGGCTGCGGGCAATTCAAGAGTTCGCGCAGTTGGGATCGGGCTATCAGTTGGCTGTCCGAGATATGGAAATTCGGGGCTCTGGTGATGTTTTGGGCACGGAACAGTCTGGTCAAATGGAGGCGATCGGTTTTGATTTGTATGCTGAAATGTTAGAGGAGGCTATTCGCGAAATTAAGGGTCAAGAAATTCCCAAGGTGGAGGACGCACAAATCGACCTCAGTTTGACGGCGTTTATTCCTGCCGATTACATCGCGGATTTGGATCAAAAGATGAGCGCTTACCGGTCTGTGGCTTCTGCGAATACTCTGGAAGAGTTGCAGCAGATTCGGGCCGATTGGTGCGATCGCTACGGGCCTATTCCTATTTCGGCGCAGCAACTGATCCGTGTTGTGGAACTCAAACAAATCGCCAAGCAAATCGGTTTTTCTCGGATTAAACCGGAAAATAAGCAGCACATTGTTTTGGAAACGCCGATGGAGGAACCTGCTTGGAACCTGCTAAAAGCTAATTTACCAGACCACTTGAAGTCTCGTTTTGTTTACAGCAAGGGGAAGGTTACGATTCGGGGTATGGCGGTTTTGACTGCCGAAAAGCAGTTGGATAATTTGATTGATTGGCTAGGTAAAATGCAGGGCGCTTTGCCGGAAGTCCAGCTTTGATTTTGATCTAAAATCCCGCTATTTCGCCTGCGGTCAAAATTACAGAATCATACCGATGGAACCGGAGAAAATATTACTGTCGCTTTCATGATGATTTTAGCGGCAGAAAGGATTAAAATCGTGAAAAAGTTAGTGTGTGTGTTTTTGGCGATCGCGCTAGCGCAAGGAGTGCCAACGGTGGTTCAATCTCAACAAATTATTGACCCGATCGACCGGGTTGTGAATGCAGGATTGATGAATAAAGATGCCAGTGGCAATTTTAATGCTGAGGGCATTGTCAGTCGTGCCGATTTGGCGGTGATTTTAGTGAAAACTTTTGGTTTGGAACGGCGGAAAACAGCTCAGAAACCGGATATAGAAATGCCGGATGTACCTAAGAGTTACTGGGCTTACAGTGCGATTCAAACTGTTTTGAAAACGGGAACGATGAGGGGATATCGCGACGGAATGTTTTTCCCAAATCAAAGGGTGACTCGCGCTGAAGCCTTGGCGATTTTTGCTCAAGCTTACGGCGTTTTTCAGTTTCCCGACGCTACCATTGCCGAGATTTTAGCTAAGTATCCAGATGCTGGCGAAATCCCTAGTTGGGCTAGAAAGTCTATGGCTACTGCACTTTATGAAGGGTTTGTCAATGTTGATATTGCAACTAATAAGATTAATCCTTTGAAGCCGATGACTCGCGGGG
>JBDTEI010000321.1:0-10224 GCA_039922675.1 Microcoleus sp. | reverse complement strand
TCTATAACGCTATCACCATTTCCGGTAAAAACGAAGCAGGTCAAGACATTGCTGTTACCTGCGAAGTTCAGCAACTGCTCGGAGACAGCCAAGTGCGTGCAGTTTCCATGAGTACCACCGACGGCTTAATGCGGGGTATGGAAGTAGTAGATACCGGGAAAGCGATCCAAGTTCCCGTCGGAATCCCCACTCTCGGCCGTATTTTTAACGTCATCGGCGAACCCGTAGACAACCTCGGCCCGGTCAATACTTCCGAAAGTATGCCCATCCACCGCCAGCCGCCGGCCTTCACCGAACTAGAAACCAAGCCTTCGGTGTTTGAAACAGGGATCAAGGTCATCGACCTCCTGGCTCCCTACCGTCGCGGTGGCAAAATCGGTTTGTTCGGCGGCGCAGGCGTCGGCAAAACCGTGATCATGATGGAACTCGTGAACAACATCGCTAAGGCTCACGGCGGCGTGTCCGTGTTTGGCGGTGTGGGCGAGCGCACCCGTGAAGGTAATGACCTTTACAAGGAAATGATCGAGTCTGGGGTTATTGACGAAAAAGACCGCACCAAGTCGAAAATTGCCCTAGTATACGGTCAAATGAACGAGCCGCCTGGTGCTCGGATGCGCGTGGGCCTGTCGGCTCTAGCGATGGCCGAATACTTCCGCGATGTCAGCAAGCAAGACGTGCTTCTGTTCATTGACAATATCTTCCGCTTCGTGCAAGCGGGATCAGAGGTATCGGCTCTGTTGGGTCGGATGCCTTCGGCTGTGGGATATCAGCCGACTCTCGGTACAGACATGGGCGACTTGCAAGAACGGATTACTTCGACTACCGAAGGTTCGATTACTTCGGTTCAAGCTGTGTACGTACCTGCGGATGACTTTACTGATCCAGCGCCGGCTACGACTTTTGCTCACTTGGACGCTACAACTTTGTTGTCTCGCGGTTTGGCTGCCAAGGGTATTTATCCGGCTGTTGATCCGCTGGAGTCTACCTCCACAATGTTGCAAATTAGCATTGTAGGCGAAGAACACTATGGTGTTGCACGTCAGGTGCAGTCTATTCTGCAACGCTACAAGGAATTGCAAGATATTATTGCGATTTTGGGTTTGGACGAGCTGTCTGAAGATGACCGTTTGACTGTTTCTCGCGCTCGTAAAATTGAACGTTTCTTGTCTCAACCGTTCTTTGTGGCGGAAGTGTTCACCGGTTCGCCCGGTAAGTACGTCAAGCTGGCAGATACCATTAAGGGCTTCCAAATGATTTTGGGTGGCGAACTTGATGAGTTACCTGAACAAGCTTTCTATTTGGTTGGCGATATCAATGAGGCGATCGCCAAAGCTGAAAAAATGAAGGCTGACGCTAAGTAATTTTAGTCAGTTGTCAGTTGACAGTAGTCATTGGTTATTGGTTATTGGTTATTGGTTATTGGTTATTGGTTATTACTAAAAATTACCAACTAACAACTAACAACTGACAACTAACGACTGCCAAATGCCAAATGCCAACTGACAACTGCCAACTGCCAACTGCCAACTCCCAACTGACAACCGACAACTGACAATTTATGACATTAACTGTGCGCGTAGTGGCCCCAGACAAAACTGTTTGGGATTCTAATGCTGAAGAGGTAATTCTGCCTAGCACCACAGGCCAATTGGGTATCTTGAGCGGTCACGCTCCGATGTTGACCGCTTTGGATACTGGAGTGATGCGCGTCCGTCCTGGTAAGGAATGGGTATCTATTGCTCTGATGGGCGGCTTTGCAGAAATCCAAGAAAACCAAGTAACTATCCTTGTCAACGGCGCTGAAAAAGGCGAAACGATTGATAAAGAAGCTGCTCGTACTGCTTACACCGAAGCCGAAGCTCGTTTGGAAAAGTCTGCTAGCGGTACTTTGCAAGAGCAAATTCAAGCTAAGCAAGCAATCAAACGGGCAAGAGCTCGTTTTCAAGCGGCCGGCGGCACGATTTAGATAAGACGTACGGTTGAAACCGCGTCTACAAAAACAAAGTCCGGATGGTGCGCGGACTGAAGAAAATAACGTAATTTTAACCGCCCGTTCTTCAACCCGCGTCGGCGGGTTTTGTTTGTATAGACGCGGTTTTAACCGCCCGGTCTTCTTGTATAGACGGCGGTTTCAACCGCCCGGTCTTCTAAACTCCGGCCTCGGACAATAGCGATTGCATTGTTTCCCAAGATAACCCCTGCTGAAGATAGCGGGGGTTATTTGGATTGTAGGGGCTCTGGAGCCGATCGACACTAAGAATGTTTGCTCCCTCCGGCAAAACTGGAACCTCTGGATCAAAAGCGGTCGATCGCACCAGGGAGCTAGAAAAGCCTTTAAAAATAGCAATTTCGTCGAATTCGCCGTCAATTTCTGCCTTGACGATTAAAACTTCGCGCGATCGGGCGATCGTGTATTGTTCCAAGCGGCGAGTAATAGAGTCAGCCATAGCAAATCTCAATTTTCTGAAATCTGCTATAATATAGCTTAATTTGGTGGCTAATTTCAGGACAGCCAGTCGAAATCTTATATTTAATTCTACCTTTTTTAATCAAGTTTAAATGATCACAGTTTTATTGCCGATTAAATACCCCAATATAACAAGGTGAAAATTTTCATTATAGATGACGAAGCTGTAAATATTCAAGTATTAACTAACAATTATTGCTCGAAAATTATACGATCGCCGAAGCGACTAGCGGTAGAGAAGCTTTAGCTCTTCTAGACACAGGCTACAAGCCAGATCTAATCTTGCTAGATATCATGATGCCACGGATGACTGGTTACGAGGTTTGCGATAAAGTCCGGGAGAAATTCACGGCTAGCGAATTGCCAATCGTGATGCTAACCGCCAAAAATCAAGTATCTGACTTAGTGCAAGGTTTCAATGCAGGAGCCAATGATTTTTTAACTAAACCGTTTCTTAAAAATGAATTGCTAGCCAGAATCAAAACTCACATTCGTCTTACAAAAATTAATGCAGCTTATGGTAGATTTGTTCCCCACGACTTTCTGCGATTTTTGGGACACAAAAGTATTGTTGATGTCCAATTAGGCGATCAAATTCAGAAAGAAATGACTGTTTTATTTTCGGATATTCGCTCATTTACGACTATATCAGAAGCGATGACTCCCCAAGAAAATTTTAATTTTATCAACAGCTACCTCAGCCGAGTGAGTCCGGTAATTCGCGCTCACCAAGGTTTCATTGATAAATATATTGGTGATGCGATTATGGCACTATTTCCTGAGTCGGCAGATAATGCTGTTCGCGCGGCGGTGGAAATGCAAAAACAAGTTATTCTTTACAACCAGCACCGACAACTAAGCAATTACGCACCGATCGCGATCGGCATTGGTTTGCACGCGGGTACTTTAATGTTGGGTACGATTGGCGAGCAAGAACGGATGGAAAGTACCGTGATTGCTGATGCGGTAAATCTCGCTTCTCGTTTGGAAGGATTGACTAAGGTTTACGGCTCGGGAATTCTCGTTACTGAATCAATTGTAGAGCGTTTTAGCGATCGACAAACATACCTGTACCGATTTGTCGATAGAGTCACAGTAAAAGGGGAAAAATCAGCCGTATCGTTGTTTGAAATTTATGATGCAGAAATAGAACAAAGCATTAAACTAAAACAGGAAACTGCTGCTGCATTTCAAAAAGGCTTAGAGCTTTATTTCAAGCAAAATTTTAGTAAAGCGCAAAAAACATTCAACAAGATTTGCGAAACAAATCCTCAAGATAAGTTGGCAGCAATCTACTGCTAGCGCTCTCTGAAGAATCAAATGTATGGAGTGTCAGAAGGATGGTCGGGGATAGAATGTTTGGATGAAAAGTAGTAAAAGTTGCATCATGCTGATGGCAGAATTTTTTACGTGTTGATCGAGTTTTTTGGAGCTGGTCTCAGTCATAATATATTCAGACCGAAGCCTGAGGACTCAAAATGGGTAGTTTTCCTGAAAATAAGCTGTAGAGTTCGCTGTTTTTGACTTCAAACTCAAATATAATGCGGAAAGCTATGCAAAAAAAACCTGCTTTCTCTAAAAAATCTCAGGTTTGACAGCGATTCAGGAAACAACCGAGAATCAGGCTGTTATTGTGTAAGTTTTGTTCAAATACAAAAAGGTTTACAATACTTAACAGCGGTGTAGCTTAGATCCGAGTATCAACTCTGTTTTTTAATCTCAATTAATGTTATGTCAACTTTTTCTCTCCAGCGCTTAGCGGCTAAACTTTCAGGAAAAACGACGCTGCAAACTGTACTCATAGTTCCGTTTCTCTTGCAAGTATTTGCAGCAGTTGGAATTGTGGGATATTTATCATATAAGAACTCTCAAAGAGCCGTGAACGATCTTGCCGATCAGTTGATGGGGGAGGTGAGTAATCGCATCGAGCAAAATTTGAGAACTTATCTGCAAACTCCTCACCAAATCAATCAAAGCAAGCTGGATGCTGTGAAACTGGGTTTTGTGAACATGAAAGACTTGTCAGCTTGGGAAAAGTATTTGTGGCGGCAAGTGCAATTATATCCTTATATCAATTTTACGTCGATCGCCAATCTAAATGGAGAATACCGCAGTGGCGAAAAGATGTCGGATGGAACTTTATTGATTAACGCCTCGGGCCCGTCTACCAAGTTTAATTTTTATTCGTACAATACTAATGATACTGGCGATCGCACCAAAGTATCAGCCACCATCAAAAACTTCGATATCAGACAGAACCCTTTCTACAAAGATGCAGCCCTAGCAGCCAAACCAACTTGGAGTTCAGTTGATATCTCCTTGCTAGAACCAACACTGATCGTCAGCGCGCTGCAACCAGTTTACAACAAAAAACAGCTAGAAGGAGTATTAATTACTGCTTTGCGTCTGGATAGTATCGGTAAATTTTTAAACAGCATCAAAATAGGCAAATCCGGTCAAACTTTTATTATCGAAAGAAAGGGAACGCTGCTGGCAACTTCCACGTCCGAAAAACCTTTCCGCACCAAAAACGGTAAAAAAGAACAGTTTCAAGTCAAAGAAAGCAGCGATCTCGTAACGCAGAGTACAGCTAAATATTTAGCAAGTCACTTTCGAGATTTGCAGCAAATTACCAAAGCGCAACAAATCAATTTTGCAATAAATGGCAAGCAGCAATTTTTAAAAGTTCTACCATTCCAAGACGGCAAAGGTTTAGATTGGCTGATTGTCGTCGTCGTTCCAGAAGCCGACTTTATGGAACAAATCCATGCCGGCAACCGAACTACAGTGTTGCTATGTCTGGCAGCTTTGGGCATAGCAACTGTGCTGGGAATTCTCACTTCTCGCTGGATTACCCAACCAATTTTAAAATTAAAAGATGCAGCAATAGCTTTGTCTGAAGGACAATTTGACAAAACTGTGAAGCTCGATCGCTCCGACGAGTTGGGCGTACTTGCCGCTGCTTTTAATAGCATGGCAGCACGACTGCAAGCATCTTTTAGTGCCTTAGAAACTAAAAATACCGAATTGCAGCGACTGGACAAACTGAAAGACGAATTCTTAGGCAATACTTCCCACGAACTCCGCACTCCCCTCAACGGGATTATTGGGATTGCAGAATCTTTAATAGACGGTGCTACCGGACAACTACCAGAAACGACAAATTTTAACTTAGCTTTGATTTCAGCGTCGGGGAAAAGATTGTCTTCTTTAATTGACGATATTCTGGACTTTTCTCAGCTCAAACACAAAACTATAGAACTGCAAATTAAGTCCGTCGATCTCCGAGAAGTAGTCTCTGTAATTCTTACCTTATCTCAGCCATTGGTAGGCAAAAAAAACTTGCAGTTGATTAACTCAGTCGCTGCCGAATTGCCACCAATAGCAGCCGACGAAAATCGCTTGGAGCAAATACTTTACAACTTAATCGGGAATGCGATTAAGTTTACTGAAAGCGGCACAGTTGAAATTTCAGCAGCATTGGTAACTGGCAACGAACAATCATCGTCTAATTCCCAATTAGCCATTACTGTATCCGACACTGGGATTGGCATTCCCGAAGATAAATTAGAGCAAATTTTTGAATCCTTTGAACAAGCTGACGGTTCCACTGCTAGAGAATATGGCGGCACGGGTTTAGGGTTAGCTGTTGCCAAGCAATTAGTGGAATTGCACGGAAGTAAAATTTCGGTGTCTTCAACTTTAGGCGTCGGTTCGCAATTCACTTTTACTTTGCCAGTATCTGATAGTCAGCCGGAATTTAGCAGCAGACAGTCGCGTTTAACCGAGGGCGATCGCATTTTAAGCACTCCCGGATTCGACCCCCAATCATCTCTAATAAATTCTTCTCTCACAGCCGAAAGTGACTTAATAGAAGGTGGAAAAATCCAAGTTTTGGTAGTCGATGATGAACCTATTAATATTCAGGTGATCACCAACAATCTTGCTCTAGAAAACTATGCGATAACTCAAGCGAACAGTGGCAGAGAAGCTTTAAATTTGATTGAATCAGGATTTAAGCCAGACTTAATTTTACTCGACGTAATGATGCCACTGATGACTGGTTATGAAGTGTGTCGAGAAGTGCGCAAAAAATACTCGGCTTTAGAAATGCCGATTCTGATGCTGACGGCAAAAAATCAAACTACGGACTTGGTAGAAGCTTTTAACTCAGAAGCGAATGATTATATAACTAAACCTTTTATCAAAAAGGAATTGTTGGCGAGAATTAAGACGCAAATTAGCTTTGCGAAACTGAATGCAGCTTACGGCAGGTTTGTGCCGCACGATTTTATAAACTTGCTGGAAAGACCCAGCATTATTGAAGTAAAATTAGGCGACAATCAGGAAAAAGATATGACTGTGCTGTTTGCTGATATTCGTGATTTTACGGCGCTTTCAGAACAGATGACACCTGCCGAAAATTTTGCATTCCTTAATAGTTATTTGGGAAGGATCAGCCCTGCAATCAGGGAAAATAACGGGTTTATTGACAAATATATTGGGGATGCAGTCATGGCTTTGTTTCCTAGATCTCCATCAGATGGTGTGCGAGCAGCAATTGATATGCAAAAAGAATTGAATATCTACAACGAGGAGCGCGAAAAAAATGGATTGTTTCGGATCGCGATCGGGATTGGTTTGCACGCGGGCACTTTAATGTTGGGTACAATTGGCGAGCGAGAACGGATGGAAAGTACCGTGATTGCTGATGCGGTGAATCTCGCGTCTCGTTTGGAAGGATTGACTAAGGTTTACGGCGCGGGAATTCTAGTTAGCGGTGCAATTATCGATCGCCTAGACGATCCAGAAACATATAACTACAGATTTGTCGATCGAGTAACGGCGAAAGGAAAGACAACTGCTGTGTCAGTGTTTGAAGTTTACGATACAGAAACAGAGAAGAGCATTGTCCTCAAGCAGCAAACTGCGGAGGTTTTTCAAGAAGCTCTCAATCTTTACTACCAGAAAAAATTTGTTGCAGCCCAAAAACTATTTGAGAATATTTTAGAAATCAATCCGGACGATCTGGTAGCAACGCTCTATTTCAAACGCTCTCGCAAGTATCGAATGTATGGAGTGCCTGAGGGGTGGTCTGGGGTGGAAGCTACGGAGCAATAGGGCGCTTTTTGAAGTCCGAGGGAAAAAGGAAGAGGGAAGAAGCCTTTAGTTACTCTCGCGAGAGAAGACTTTAGTTATGGAGGAGAGAAGGAATCGATCGCATGGGTTTCAGTAAAAACTTTCTCAGCCTCTGGCGCAGTTGCTATAAAAAATAGGGTGCGCACTGCACCCTACTCTGCTTAAAACATGGTAATACAAACTTTAAAATATGTTTGTACAAACGCCCAATTTATTCCAAGTTGTCGCGCCGACAATGCCATCAGCAGTGATTTTTTGTTTTTGTTTAAAATTGATGACTGCTTGTTGGGTTTTCGCTCCGAACGATCCATCAGTATTTAGGTATTACTCACAAGTTAAGCTAAAAACACTATTGTCAATGAGTAATTTTACTCATTTTTTACCTGTTTATCCAATTAAAATATGACTCCATTTGTTCCTTTATTATTGAAAAAAAATGTTCGGGACTTCTTTGAGTTCCAGGGAAAGGAGAAATAATTTCTCTAACACTATCAAATCCGTTTTTTAGACAGAGTAATTGTCAAAGGCAAAAAGCAGGCAATTTCCATTTATGAAGTCCTCGATGTTAAAGTTAATACTGCGATCGACTTGCAGGTAGACGATATCGTGAAATAAAGCTGCCAAAACCTCGATCGCTTCTTCATTTCCCCCGACATGAAAAATATGTTCGGGAGTGTGAAAAAACCGCCCGGGCCCAATCATGGGCTGAACTATGAGTTCGGCAATCCGAGCGAGTTCGCTGGGTTCGATTTCTGCTTTAAGGCGATCGATCGCCCAAATCAGCCTTTCTCAGCACTGTAAGTATGCCTCTTTGCTATCCATCACAGTCTTTTCCAATAACATTACTGTCACGTCAGCCATCCTCTTATTAGTTAGAATTTTTCGTTAATGTGTCCCGAGCTTTTTCACTTTTAAGTTTTTGGTTGAAGACTTTAGCTGGAATTGGGGAGGCAAATACTTACTTAAAATCAACTTAATTTCCGGTAGCTGACCTTCCCTGTTTCCCCAATTTAATTAGCACAAAGTATGACAAGTAACTTACATAAATTGCTAAACCTATCAGGCCCAACAATCCCAAAAATTGAGGATTTGCCTTAGCGTGAAACATTTCTTTGTACAGCCAAGGTGGGTCAAACCAAATGCGGCAAAAAGGTTCGTCAATTACTTGGATTTGAGATTTAAAGGCACAGGTTAAGAAGGGAATTTGAGCTAGAGCGCCCAAACCGCTGTAAACAGTAATCGCCCAGCGCCAAGCTGTAAAGGCCAGCTTCAAAGGCGACTGGGGGCGATCGGCAATTTCGTCGTTTAAATCCTCCCAGAACCACAGACAAGCAGGAATCAATGCCCTTCCCATCACCGACGACACCAAGCTCACAGGCAGCGCAGCCATCATCAGGTAAAGTGTAATTGCCAACAAACTCGCCACTCGCCAATAAATCATCAACAAACGGACGATCGCGTCAGCTTTTGCAAAAACAGCCCAAATCAGCACTACCAGCGGGATCGAAATTGTTAATAACACCGACAAGCGGTAATCCATCCAGACTAGCGGTTGAAACCAAGGCTCGGTGGCTGCCAATAAAAGACTAAACATCTTTGGGAAAATATACTCACTTATTTGTGACAAATTTTACAACAAAAATGCTAAAAAAGCAGCAACTAGAACACGCTCTTAATGTTCCACTTGCTACTATAATGATTGCCAAACTTAGTTAGCGCGTTTTCCAAGGTAATTGATAAACCCATGAAAGAATCCCGCGCCAAAACTGAGATTTCGGCGCGGGAGGGACGACAAGGAGCTAAATTGCTCGTTTATTCGTCGTAGATGCGGCACTCAGCAGCGTCAGGATTGTCATCGCAATACTTTTCAAAAGAATTCTTAGGTTTGACTTGCTTTTGGTGGGAAGCTTCAGCTTGCAGTTCTTCAACTGCGTCCCACGCCGCCGCACATTCTCCGGAAGTGGCGCCCTTCAAGTCACAGACGGTACGAGCGCTTTCTAGTTCTTCTTCAATTTTTTCTTCGATGTTGCCTGCGGGTGTTGTTGTCATAAAGTTGTTGGTATGAAAGGTTTTGTTTTTGGATGCTAGCTTGTGTTTGACTTGCCGTTTCAGTCTGGCGACCCCAGCTAATACTAGCTTGAGATGCGCTGCTGTGGCAGCCCAGATAGAAACCATCCACAACTGCGATCGCAGTAGCCGTCTTTACTTCCTGCTTTACTGAGAGCCCGTCGGCGGGTTCTAGTCCACAGGCATCAATGCAGGTCGAGCCGACCTTACTTTTGATGAAGACATTACACGAAGTTGGTGTGTCAAACTGTATTGAGCTTTATCTTTTAAGATTTAGCTGAACACGGCATTTAACACTAAACAGATTGATTTGAGACTCATGTTAACTTATGTTAACACAATAACGGCCTTGGAGGGGAATCGATCGACCAACAATAGCGCCCCGCCAGCGGCCAGTTCCGGTTAGCCTAAGTATAGAAATAGTTTTTATAGAGAAGTTCGCCTTATGGACAAGCAAAACCAAATGCAATGGGTCAGCGCCTTATCAACCCGTCCGTCTTTGGAATCAGCCCTCAAAGAAGTTGTAGAACAAGCCGATCGCGAATTAGAAG
>JBDTEI010000320.1:0-3511 GCA_039922675.1 Microcoleus sp. | reverse complement strand
GGATAAGGCATAAAATTTAGGCTTTTCCGTATCTTCTGGCATCTGGTCTAAGTTTTGCTCAGCCCATGTCTGCTGCCATTTTTCTTCTATGGATTGGGGGTTGTATCTGGAGTCCACAGCAATTGCTCCGTGAAGAGTTTAATAAAGTTGGCTTCAGTATTTTTGCACATTCATGGGGCCGCGATTAGGATTTTTTTGCACCCCCAAGGATTTTGCCTATAATATCTGTATTATATATTGTAGTATATGAATTTGCGATCGGGGGCGATCGACCAAATCTCCGATTCGCAGTTAAAAGAATCAAGCTTACGCAAGGGTGGTCAGAAACCGGGTTTTTACGAGAATAGTTGTTACAGTCGGCAAAACGCCAAAAAACCCGGTTTCTTTGGCTTTGATGCGTGGTCAGAAACCGGGTTTTTACGAGAATAGTTGGTTACAGTCGATAAAACTCCAAAAAACCCGGTTTCGAGGAGTCAGAAATGCGTAAGTTGTAAAAGCATAAATAACTGCAATCCCCAGAAACCAGATTTATTAAATTTATCTGGTTTCTGGTAATTTATTCCGGATTAAATGCTATCAGGATCGATGTTCAATTCCCGCAGTTTGGCAGCTAAAAGTTCAGACCTTTGAGCTGCTTGTTGAGCCTTGAGAGATTCTTGTTCTGCGCGCTGCGATTCTTGTTCTGCGCGCTGAAATTCTTGTTCTGCGCGCCGTCGCTCTAATAGCCTCTCTGCATTTGTTTCGGAATAGGAAAGAAACCTTTCTCCATCAGGGCGATAGATTTCTAACCCTGATTCTGGCAACTAAAGCCGCACTCTCAGTCTCGGACTTACCCATCCCTCCATCGGTTCAATTACTTCTAAAATTCCTTCAATTATTTGCCAACCTTCCAACTCATTTCTTTCGGGATCGTAAAGGTAATACTCCTCGATTCCATAACGATGGTAAAATGCTACTTTTTTATTCATTTTAGTTTGGCTGTCGTTGTGGGAGCGAATCTAAAAGACGACTTGGGGAGCAATATTATCTTCGCGAGATTGTATGTAGGAACGTCACTCGCCTTTGGGTCTGCCAAATATCACCATCGTATCCGGTGCTTGGGAAATATCTGGTCTACCTGCAACCGGATACCATAGTAAATCTGCTGCTACAAACACGTTGGGATCATCTTCAAACAGCGATTCGCAACCTTCTTTGATTGTGACAATTAATTTGTATTGAATTGTGCTGTCTGCCATTGGTTGACCGTCGCTGGATGGATAAATAATTTCTTCTGTTGTGACTTGCATTGTGGTTGTCTCAGAGAAGTATCTCAGCTTAATTATACTATTGTTTGAAGCAGGAATATCGGGTGAGAACTTAGCCTTTGCCGTGTTTCCAAAGATAGAAAATTCAAAATAGGGAGCAACGGCGTTTTAAAGCTTCTTGTAAAAGAGCGTTATAATGCTTTTCCTTAACAGTATATGCTCCGAATCTTTCCAAGTGCGGATTGTTCATTTGAGCGTCGAACAGCAGAAAAGATCGATCGCGCAATCTCTCCACCAACTTCACCATCGCCACCTTAGAACCCTCTGGAATGCGGTAAAACATCGACTCTCCAATAAACGCACCGCCTATAGACAATCCTAAAATACCGCCCGCCAATTCATCGCCGCACCAAGTCTCGAAGCTGTAAGCCCAACCGGCTTCATACAAACCCCAGTAAATCTGCTTGAGTTCCTTAGAAATCCAAGTCGTTTCTCGATCGGCACAACCCTCAACTACAGCCCCAAAATCGCGGTTGACAGCCACCGAAAACCGATTTTGATTCAAGGCCCGGCCCAGCGATCGCGGATAGGTAAATCGATCGTCCAGCGGTATCAGCGCCCGCTGCCGGCTCGAATACCACCCCAAACTCTCCTCACCGTCATTTGCCATCAAGAAATAGCCTTGCGCGTATCCTTGTATAATTGACGGTATATCATATTGCATAAATTTATCAGTTGTCTTTTGCCCGCTAACTTTTCAAAGTCAACATTAGCAATTAGGAATAATCATGTCTGAAACCATCAAACCTATTACCTTACCGCCCGCCCAAAACCCCGAACAGGAAAGCCAATGGCTGCAAGAAACACTCCTCGCATGGCTAGACTCTGAGTTTATCCCAGAAGCCGCCAACCAGCAAATAGCTAAAAGAGCCGCCCAAATCTACCTCCGCCAGCGTATGGAAGGCGAAAACGATGTTGGTAGCCTCGTAATTGCGATCGTCACCGAAATGCAGGCCTATGATTTTTCTAAAAGCTTTTACGGCGAATTTGCGATCGCCAATGCCGTCAGCGACTTATTACTCGAAAGTCTCGGCATCGATAAATGCTGCGGCCAGTGAAGCAAGAAAGAGGCAGAAGGAAGAAGGAAGAAGGAACAAGGAAGAAAGTCTGAAACAAAAATTAACCCTAAATATAATCTTACCGATTATTCATAAGTTTTTCTTCATTCTTTCTACTTTCTTCCCTCTCTCGCGACGATAACTAAACCCTTCTTTCTTCTATCCGTTAAACCCGTTACGAAATCCGTTGCCGAACTTCTTTCTTAGTGCTACCAGCTAGACTTCACAACACCGGGTAAAAGACCTTCGTGAGCCATTTCTCGCATCATGTTCCGAGACAGTCCGAAATCGCGATAGTAACCTCTGGGGCGACCAGTTGCCCAGCAGCGGTTCCTCAAGCGAGTCCGCGAACTGCCACGGGGTAGCTGTTGCAGTTGACGGTGAATCGCCATTTTGTCCATCTGATTCGCAGCTTGGTCAAACTGCTCTTTCAGGTCTTCGCGCTTGTCGGCGTACTTGTCTACGAGTCTTTGGCGCTTTTTCTCGCGCTCGACCATGCTCTTTTTAGCCATAATCTGTTTATATCCTTAGATAAATCACAACCTGCTATTTTACTACATTTTGGTGGTTTTAGATCGCTTTTATTTAAATTATTTTTTTTGTTAACAAGATTTTTGGCAACAGACAAAATGCCTGTTCCACAATAATTTAACTTTTTTTGTGGAACTGCATCTTGCCTGTCCCTGAAATTAGTGCAACATCTAACTATTAGCAGAAGGACACAAATCTGCAAGTTCGCAAATACTGCAAATCGGCTTTCTCGCATTACAAACCGCCCGGCCGTGATACACCAACCGAATCGACCAATTTTCCCAATCCGGCTGTGGCAACAATAGCATCAAATCCCGCTCGATCCGAATCGGATCGGTATGTTCCGTCAATCCCAACCGCTGACTCAAACGCTTGACGTGAGTGTCTACCGTCACGCCCAGATGAAGACCAAAAGCGTGAGCGAGAACGACATTAGCCGTTTTGCGGGCAACTCCGGGCAATTCTAGCAGCAGTTCCATTTGCTGCGGCACTTGATTGTTGAATTTGTTGACGATCGCCCAACAAGCAGCTTTAATATTTTTAGACTTATTCCGGTAGAAACCAGTCGATCGCACCAGACGCTCCAACTCATCCAAATCAGCATTTCCCAAAGCC
>JBDTEI010000319.1:0-5480 GCA_039922675.1 Microcoleus sp. | reverse complement strand
GCCGCAGGCAAAACTCTCTTTTGTGTCTGTGGCGTGCTACTTTTGGCAACCTCTTTTCTGCTTACTTGGAAGGGGCTTAATGTGAAAGCTTTTTCATTCGATTGGTCGTGCAGGTACGCGCTCAAATCGCTATCGACAGCACTCACAAGGTTTAGAAATAAGGCATGAAGATGCCGTCCCGTTAAAAATTGGGATGGAATGGGCGCAACGGGCAGCAGGTTTAAAACGAGGCTGTGAGGCATATTTAAATTATACTATTTATGCAAAACATTGCTACATATAAATTAGAGTCGATATTATCTAGGGAAACGGCATTACCGCATCCGGCGGGGAGCTATGCCCATGAAAAATCATTTGTATAACATTAATAATTGTAGCAATACTTATTCACATTTGCATTACATTTATTTGGAGAACTGCAATTACTTAAAATCTAAATCTGCCACACCTTCCCATCCTTCCGGCACTTCATATTGTTGATATTGCTGACAGCGTTTCACATAAAGTAGAGCAGCCCTATCCTCAGAATTCCTAACTAATACCTCTTCAAATATTGATTGAGCTAGGGCAAAATCTTGACAACCATAAGCCCTGACTCCTTCCTCAAAAATTGCCTGAGTCTGAGTCTTTAACTGGTTAGACAATCCTAGTTCTTCATCATAAACTTCATAAACAGCAACCGATTCAGTTTTCCCTTTCACCCTGACTCTATCGAGAAAACGAGATTTGCAATTTTGTAAACCTTCCAGCCGAGATAGAGTATGTTCGCTAATCAAAATTCCCGCTCCGTACAACTTCGTTAAGCCTTCCAAACGAGAGGCCAAATTAACAGCATCAGCAATCACCGTCGTATCCATGCGTTCAGATTCACCAACGGTTCCCAGCATTAAATTGCCCGTATGCAAGCCAATGCCTATACAAATCGGCACATCACCTTGCTGTTGCCGCTGTTCGTTGTAGAGCGCTACTTGTTTCTGCATCGCGATTGCAGCTTGCACAGCATCATTAGCTGACTCAGGAA
The DNA here is from genome assembly GCA_039922675.1 of Microcoleus sp. Taxonomy (GTDB): domain Bacteria; phylum Cyanobacteriota; class Cyanobacteriia; order Cyanobacteriales; family Microcoleaceae; genus Microcoleus. The sequence continues at coordinate 4,459 of JBDTEI010000319.1, read as the reverse complement.
ACAGCGCCATAATTGCATCGCCAATATATTTATCAATAAAGCCTCGGTGCTGCCGAATAACTGGGCTGACTTGGCTCAGATAAGAATTAAGAAAATTAAAATTTTCTTGAGGTGTCATCGCTTCTGACAAAGTTGTAAACGAGCGAATGTCAGAAAACATTACCGTCATTTCTTGCTGTACTTGATCGCCGATTTGAACATCAATAATACTTTCCTTTCCTAAAAACTTGAGAAAATTGCGCGGCACAAATCGCCCGTAAGCTGAAGTTATTTTTGCCAGAGAAATATGCGTTCTGATGCGGGAAAGCATTTCTTGTTTTTGAATGGGTTTCGACAAATAATCATTAGCTCCCGATTCAAATCCCTCCACAATATCTGCAACTTGATTTTTCGCAGTCAGCATCACAATTGGAAGTTCATAAGCTGGAAACTGCTCGCGGATTTTTTGACAAACTTCATAACCGTTCATGTGCGGCATCATCAAGTCCAGCAAAATCAAGTCAGGGATAAAACCGCCTTCCATTACTGCCAATGCCTCTTGTCCGTTACTAGCTTCAGTAATGGCGTAATTGTACATGGAAAGGTTATTGATGAGTACCTGACGGTTAATAGGTTCGTCATCAACTATCAAAAGTTTGAACTGTTTTTCATGATTTATTGTCAGCGGTAAATTTGCGACAACTATTGGGATAGCTAATTCGTAAATCTGAGTTTCGTGGAACTCTGCGGACGGCTGTGGTTCAGTTTCGACAGTGGAAATAGGTAAAGTAAATGTAAATTGCGAACCTTCCCCTAGTTGAGACTCAACCAGAATTTTCCCGCCATGTAATTCAACCAGTTTTTTGGTAACAGCTAGACCCAATCCTGTACCGCCATATTCTCTGGTGCTACCTCCTTCTGCTTGTTCAAAAGATTCAAAAATTCTCTCAAATTGACCTTCTGCAATGCCAATTCCGGTATCAGAAATCGTCACAGCCAAGAGAGAATTTGTAATTAATACTTTTGGAAAATTTACTGCCGATAGCTGAGGCTCGGCAACCACTTTTGCTGACACTGTTACCGTTCCTGACAAAGTGAATTTAATCGCATTGCCCACAAGGTTGTGCAAAATCTGTTGCAGGCGATCTTCATCGGCTAAGACTGCGGGAAATTCCGCAGGAATTGAGTTGATTAATTGCAATTTTTTGGGAGCAGCTAGCGGTTTACTCATGGTCAAAATTACATTGGTAACTGCTCGTAAGTCTACGGGTTTTAGTTGCAGTTCCAAATTTTTGTGTCTCAATTTAGAGAAGTCAAGAATATCGTTGACTAAATTAGACAAACGCCTACCGCTGGAGACAATCAAAGTGAGGTTAGCTTGAGTTTTTTGGGGAAGTTCTCCGGTTGCTCCGTCAATCAACGATTCAGCGATGCCAATGATGCCGTTGAGGGGAGTGCGGAGTTCGTGGGAGGTGTTAGCAAGGAATTCATTTTTGAGTTTATCGAGGTCTTTTAGGTCTTCATTTTGCTTGGCTAGGGCGGCAAAAGATTCTTGAAGTTGCCTGGCCATGCTATTGAATGAATGTGCTAGTTGTCCGATTTCATTTATTCTACTGGGTGGGACGTGCTGATCTAAATTTCCGGCGGCAATTTCTGCGGATGCTTGAGAAATTTTCAGCAGTGGTTTCGCAATCCAAGCTGCGGTGAAAATGCCGACGATAATTGCCACAATTAAAGTGATAATACACAGCAGGATGGTAGTTTGGTTGTGGGCGTCAATGTCTGCTGTAAAGTCTGATTCTGGGACAACTACGATAACGAGCCAATCTAAAATACCTAATTCATCTCGAAAAGGGGCAACTTGCAGGAACTGTTTTTGGCCATCGATCAGAAATCCCATCTGCTGAGGGGTATCTATCTTATTTAAATTTCCCAATTGCTGAAACAAGTATTGAGTTGTTTTTTGTGTTAAAGGATCGCTACTTTTTTCAGCGTGGAGACGCTCGGTTTTACCGCTGGAAGTAACTGTAAAAGGTTGGCCAATTGTGGAGCTAGCCACTAAAAGCCCGTTGCGTTCCACGATGAAAATTTTTCCTGATTTACCAACAGTAAATTTGTGCAAAAAATCGCTGATTTGTCCAAGGGAAAGATCGGTTAGAAAAACTCCCTGAAGTCCTCCTGTAGTGTCGTAGAACGGGTAGACTGCTGATAGGTCTAGTCTGTCACCTAAAGCGGAAGTGTCGATCGCACTCCAAGTAGGACCACCGGCATGGACAGCAGCTTTATACCAGTCGCGAGTTCGAGCATCATAATTGGGTTTTTCTTTAATTAGTTTAATGCGATTGCCTTGATTGTCAACTGCATATCTGCGGATGGCATTACCAGTTGCTTCGTTCGCGATTACTGTGTAGCCTTCTGGTTTATTAGCACCTACGAATTCCCCTTTTGAATTAGCAAAGGCGATGGTGCCAATATTGGAACTCAGGGATTGGCTTTGCTGCCAAAAATAGCCTTCCATTTGCTTGAAGTTGGTAGGATCGAGTAACTTTTGGCGAATTGTATTGATGTGAATTTGCTCAATTAAATGAGGCTTAGCTAAGTAGCTTGTCAGGTGAACTTGGACGCGGGCTACCACTTCACGCCGCAACTGGCTGGCAACATTGTTGACCGCTTTCTGTCCGTTGCGGAAGGACAGGTAGCCCACTAGCCCAACCGCCACAAAAATTTGTATTACGAAAGGAACGACGAGGGTGGCACGGAGGCCAAATTTGCCGGGATTATTACTCATAAGGGGGCGCGATCGACAAATGTGAGCCTAAAGGGGGTATAGTCCATTATTATAAAGATTCATTTTTGAAGAGATACAGTTAGAGCTATACTATTTTTGTTTAAAGACTTGAGGATTAATGATTAAGCTTGTGGTTGAGAGTTTACCTACAGTTGCATTGTTTTTTAGATATGCTATTATTTGGGTAGCGAATTAGAAGGTATAGGGAATCATCAACAAAAACTTCGGCCTTTTACTTTATACTTACAAAATCTATAAGATCCGAGCAATTTAATAAAAATTGACAATTGACAACTTACTAATTGCAAAGTTTAGATTTTTTTGGGGTAAATTTAGTATAAATTATTTTAACAAAATCGGTGTATTGTAGGGGCTTGACGAAGATAAGATTTGGTTTTAAACAACGCTGTGGGGTATTTTAATACCATCTTGACAAATTGTTGCTACGTTTATTAATCGTATATAAATTATTTGTCATAGATTTGTGTCCGGTCTACGATCGCAGCAAAAAGGGTTCGTAGTGCGGACTTGACCGCTATCCCGAAAGCGGACTCAAGTCCGCACTACAAACCTTATAGCATTGGGTGAGTTGCACACCCTAATTTTAGTTTGCTGTGAATGTTTAGGCGATCGTAATTTCGGACGACAAATAAACGTCTTGAATGGCGTGGAACAATTTTACACCTTCTTCAAAGGGACGCTGAAAAGTTTTGCGACCGGAAATTAAGCCGCAGCCGCCAGCGCGTTTGTTGATTACTGCGGTGCGAATGGCTTCGGCAAAATCGTTTTTTCCTGAAGCACCGCCGGAGTTGATTAAACCCATTCTTCCCGCATAACAGTTGAGCACTTGATAGCGTGTTAGATCGATCGGGTGATCCGTTGTCAAATCGGAATAAACGCGCTTGTCCGTTTTGCCGTAACTCTCGCCGCTGGCTTTAGCAACTGCTCCATAACCGTTGTTGCATTCGGGCAATTTTTGCTTAATAATGTCAGCTTGAATTGTCACTCCCAGATGATTTGCTTGAGCTGTCAAATCTGCCGCAGTGTGATAATCTTTGTCTTGTTTGAAGATATCGTTGCGGAGGTAGCACCACAAAATTGTTGCCATTCCGTACTCGTGAGCGAGGGCAAAAGCTTGACTAACTTCTTGGATTTGCCGCGTCGATTCTGCGGAACCAAAATAAATTGTTGCTCCGACTGCAACTGCTCCCAAATTCCAAGCTTGTTCGACGGAAGCAAACATTATTTGGTCGTATTGATTGGGATAAGTTAATAATTCGTTGTGATTTAGTTTGAGAATGAACGGGATTTTGTGCGCGTATTTGCGAGATACGCTGCCTAATACTCCCAGCGTTGTCGCTACAGCGTTGCAGCCTGCGGAGATTGCTAATCTGATGATGTTTTCGCTGTCAAAATAGATGGGATTTGGTGCAAAAGAAGCGCCCGCCGAGTGCTCGATTCCTTGGTCTACTGGTAGGATCGATAAATAGCCGGTATTTGCCAAGCGTCCGCTAGAATAAAGTTGCTGGAGCGATCGCAAAACTTGAGGAGAGCGATCGGTTTGGGCGAAAATGCGATCGACCCAATCCGGGCCTGGCAGGTGCAACAAATCTTTAGAAACTTTCGCTTGATGGGTGAGCAAGTCTTCGGCTTCGTCGCCCAGCAAAGATGCGATCGCACTGGGAACTGATA
>JBDTEI010000318.1:0-4523 GCA_039922675.1 Microcoleus sp. | reverse complement strand
TCATACTAATTCATTTTTGTCAAGACGATTGTGATAAACATAAGCAAAAACTAACGATCGCCTCAAAGGTCGATGGCGGCTGTGGGATGAGTAACATTCTCATTCAGAACATGAGGTATGCTAGAGACATCTAACAGCGCAAAAAGCACCTAAGTTTAGAAAGACTTTACACAAAAAAGGGCAACTTTAGCAAGTCTTTAAACTATCTTCAAGGATAATCTACCGCAAAAACTCACAGCAGCGACATAATCAAAATAGGGAAAAGATATCGAGCTAAAAGACTTAGGTGCAATTCCAATTCGCAACCGGACGCACTGCCCGCCGGCAACTGATAGATAGGTATTTCTAGCAGAAGCGGTTCAAGGGAATTTGTGCAGTCGAGCGACGCTGCCAAGATCAGAAAAACATAGGCAAACTCAATCAATATGAGCTACTGCGTAAATCCGGGCTGTCCCCATCCTCAAAACCCTCCTGACTCTATTCTCCAGTGTCAGACGTGCGGCGCGCGGCTATTGCTGCGCGCTCGCTACCAAGTCATTGAACCCTTAGGACAAGGAGGTTTTGGAGCTACATTTCTGGCAAAAGACATCTCTTTGCCCGGTCAACCGAGTTGCGTGGTCAAGCAACTGCGACCCAGTAGTTCGTCGCCGCGAGTTTTAGAAATGGCGCGGGAATTATTCAAGCGAGAAGCGAAAACCCTCGGGCAACTCGGCGACCACCCGCAAGTACCGAGGCTGTTAGACTATTTTGAAACCGAACAGCAATTTTACTTAGTTCAAGAGTATGTGAAAGGCTCGACTTTGAAACAAGAAGTCAAACACTCAGGGCGTTTCAACGAATCAGATGTTAAAAATTTTCTATTAGAAATTCTGTCAGTAGTGCAATATATTCACAGCCAAGGAGTAATTCACAGAGACATCAAACCTGCAAATATTATTCGCCGCACTCAAGACAATCACTTAGTTCTGATTGACTTCGGAGCGGTAAAAGACCAAGTTAGCCAAACAATATTATTAGACCCCGCCGACCAAAGCGCTAACACAAAATTTTCAGTCGGCACGTTTAGTTTTGCTCCGCCGGAACAAATGGCGCTGCGCCCGATATTTGCCAGCGATATCTACGCCTTGGGCATGACTTGCTTGTACTTGCTGACAGGAAAGTCGCCCAAGGATTTAGATTTCGATGCAGTAACCGGCTAAATTGTTTGGCAGCCCCACGTTCAGCTAAGCCCAAAATTTGGGCGGATTCTCGATAAAATGCTCAAGCCGATCGTCGGTCACCGCTTTCAATCGGCAGCAGATGTCGTCAAAGCTCTGAAGGGCGAATTTGAAGACGCAGACCTTTGCGACGGCTTGACAACTCAATTCAACGCAGGTGGCCGCACAGTTGAAGAACTGACGATATTTAACAGTGATGCTACTTCGTTGCCTTCGCCCCAGATGAAAAACGGTCAAGATTTGCGATCGAACCAAAGCCGCATCGCTAGAACTTCCTTCGGCCAATCGGGAAATACGGGGATGCAGCCGAGAGTTTCCCGCACTTTGGCTGAGTCGGGCAGAACTTTCGGAACTGCGGCATTTTCCAATGGCAATGTAGGAGCGCCAAAGGTAACGAAAGCGGTTGTGAAGTGGGACAGCAACAGCTTGCGAGCGGCATATTTTAAAGGTAAACGCGATTTTGCTGACTGTGAACTGTCGGGTTTGCAATTGCCAAAAGCGCAGTTGGCGGGGGGAAATTTTTATCAGGCTAGGTTGGTGAAGGCAAATTTGCAAGCAGCGGATTTGTCGGGGGCGAATTTGGGCCACGCGAGGTTAATTAAGGCGAATTTGCGATCGGCAAATTTGACTGAAGCTTATTGCAGCACTGCTAATTTTGAAGGTGCGGATTTTCGAGGTGCTGATTTGACGGGCGCTTATTTGAGTAAGGCGAATTTGCGGGGCGCTAATTTGTGCGGCGCGAATCTAACTGACGCTACAGTTACCGAGGAACAACTCGCAACTGCAAAGACAAATTGGTTGACTACTAAGCCGGATGGTAAGCGGGGTTTTGGATTTTAATTGAAGGAAGAAGGAATAAGGAATAGACCTCTTGCAAAAATCTTCGAGTCATAGAGCAACCGCAGATATCGGGCAGATAAACACCGATTGACGCAGATGGTTTCAGGGTATTTTCGGATTTTTGCAAGAGGTCTAATAAGGAAGAAGGAAGATTTTCCCCATCTCCCAATCTCCCACTCCCCCAATCTACCCCTCTCCCCTCTCCCCCAGTCAGGTGATTCCTCTGGAGGAAGTTCGATCGCCCTTTCGCCACCTACATTAAAAACTAGCAATGGAGGATTCGATCGCACAAAAAATGAAACTGCTCAACCGCCACACTCGACCCCTTCTGCACGCGGGCATCCTGGCCCTGGCCTACTTTGTTACGGGTAAACTCGCAGCGTCCATACTGGGACTGGTGAAAGCCGAAGCCTCCCCCGTGTGGCCACCCGCCGGCATTGCCCTGGCGGCATTGCTGCTGCAAGGGCGGCGGATGTGGCCGGGAATCGCCCTCGGTTCCGTGCTGTTAAACTCGATCGCCGGTATACCCTCCCCCGTCATTTTCACATCGGCTTTTAGCGTCACCCTACAAGCGCTGGCTGGGGAGGCTGTGCTGACTCGGAGCGGATTTTCTACTAAGCTCGATCGACTTCGTGATGTTTTGGGTTTGGTGGCTGGCGCTGTCATCGGGTCTACTTTCCTCGGTTCTACCCTCGGCAACTTGGGCACGTGCATTTTTGGTTGGGCTCAGTGGAGCAATTTCTCTCGCAACTGGTGGACTACGTGGCTCGGAGATGGCATGGGAATTTTGATTGTGACACCAGTCCTGCTGACTTTGAACCACGCCTTTGCAAGTTTTAAATTTACAAAACCCCGCATTATTTCAACTTTTATCGCACTTTTGAACGGGGGGAATTATCAATTACCAATTACCAATCACCAATTACCAATTACTAATTATCCACGTACATTTCCTGTAACTAAAAATAGCTACAACCTAAAATTTTTAATTTTTAATTATTCAGAAAAAGTGCTTTGGTTGACTATATTGCTGAGCGTTAGCTGGCTGGTTTTTTGCTCGAAAACACAGGCTGCGAGCGCTCTGTATCCGCTGGAGTATCTGCCTTTTTCTCTGATAGTTTGGGCAGCCCTGCGTTTTCAACCACCGGGAGCTATTTTTGCTTATTCGATCGTGTCTTGCATCGCGATTTGGGGAGCTGTGCAGGGAGGCGGCCCGTTTCTGGTCAAAAGCGAAAGTCTGCAACAGGCGGTTTTATTTTTACAAGCTTTTACCGGTACGATCGCCATTGTCGCCCTGATGTTGGCTGCTGCTGTCGCTGAACGCCAGCAAGCCCTGGAGTTCGTGCACCGGACAAGCGCCATGTTGCGCGACGCTCACGCTAGTTTAGCCAACGCTCAGCGCATCGCTCAGTTGGGCAATTGGGATTTAAATTGCGCCGCCGTGGCCACAACTAAAAACTGCCCAGAATCCGCAGAACATCATCTATCCAATATCGAATTGCGGTGGTCGGACGAACTTTATCGCCTCTTGGGTTTTGCTCCGGGAACTGTCAAACCAACACCAGAAGTTTTCTTGCAGGCGGTACATCCAGAAGACCGAGAATTGGTGGCGCGATCGCAATGTCAAGCGATGTTCGATCGCAAACCCTATTGCATTAACTACCGAATTGTGCTGACCGACGGCTCCCTGCGCACTGTCTGCGAACAGTCGGCAATTAACTCCAACGTCATTGCCGCCACAGTCCAAGACGTTACCGAACGCCACCGCGCGGAAGCGGCTTTGCGGGCCTCCTCCGAGCGCGATCGCCTTCTTTCAGAAATGGCCCTGCGAATTCGCCAATCCCTCGACCTCGAACAAATTCTCAATACTGCTGTTGCCGAAGTCCGGCAATTTTTCAAAGCAGACCGCGCTTTCATCGGTATTATGGACGCGGAGGGGGCAAATCTTGCTAGCCCGGTGTACGGTAAAATTGTCGCTGAGTCTGTGGGTACCCCATGCCGTTCTATTTTGGGGGTGGTGCTCAATGACGAGAATTACCTCGAACAGCAGAAAACTTTTTATGCTAACAACCGCGTCCGAGCTGTCTCCGATACTGCTACCGTGCAAGGGGGCGATCGAGTTGTCCAACTATACAGCGACTATCAAATTCGGGCGACGTTAAATGTGCCGATCATCCTCGGCGATGAACTTTTCGGGATCTTGGCCGTCAACCAGTGTTCTGGGCCCCGCCAGTGGCAGGAATTTGAAATTGATTTGTTAGAAAAACTCGCTACCCAAGTGGCGATCGCCCTCCAGCAAGCCCAACTTTTGCAGCAAGTAAAAGATCTCAATGCCAACTTGGAATTTCAAGTGGAGGACCGCACTCGCCAATTGCAGCAAAAAATGCACGAACTGCAAGAAAGCAACCGTCTCAAAGATTTATTTTTGCACGCAGTTTCTCACAATCTCCGCACTCCTGTTATGGG
>JBDTEI010000317.1:0-6940 GCA_039922675.1 Microcoleus sp. | reverse complement strand
AGCCACAGCAGAATTGTCCGTTTTAATTGATTTAATTCTCGATACACTTCTTGTTTTACCCACTGGCCAAGAGCGTCGAAGGGTGTAAAAATTTGACCCACAGGCCAGCTCACATCTTGACCTAATGGCGTTTGATGATTTCCTGTCAGGGTTTGAACTGTAATCATGTCGGGAAATCTCTGTTTTAGCAAACCAGTCAACAGCAGGGTTTGGTCGATGTTGTCGCCCTTAAATTTGACTAACAGATTGCGCCGGATTTGATAGCTATCTTGCACGAGGCGATTTGTTTCTTGCGGGGAAGGGCTAAACTCTACGTTAAAGATGGGGGAAATTTGCTCGACGATCGGAATAGCTTCGGATGCCGCATAATTGTTGAAAGAGATCAGAATATTGCCCGCCCTTTCTACATCAAATACAGAACCGATCAGTAAGTGTAGTTTGCATCCCATGCTGTGCCCCATGCCGTAGACTGGGAGATACGAAGATTTGAGCAATTTAGTGGCGCGCAGGCGATCGAGGGCATTTTCAAATTTGTTCAGGACATCGCGGGCGATCGCAATATGATCCAAAGTATTCACAAACGGCGTTGCTACCACCACATATCCTTGATTACCCAAAGCCTCTAATAGCCAGCGATAGGTGAGTTGCGGTGCTGTAGCTACAAAGGCACCGCCGAGAAAATGTACGATCGCGATCGGTTTAGAGGGAATTAATACCCAGTTGCCGGAAATTTCTTGCCAGTCCATAAATTCAATCTAGTTCAAAGTAAAAAGGCGATCGTTTTCTGAAGGTATCAGGTAGAAGGCATAATTTTTGTGAAATTTGTGCTTTTACTTTCTGCCTAACAAAGAGGTTGGCTACCCATTTTTTCAATAAACTTGGCTTTTTACTTACACATTACTGATTGTAAGTGTTTTGGCAGCAAATAGCACGGCGGGCGCAAGCTGCTATTCCCGCGATCGAACGAGTTGAAGGTGGTGGCAAAATAACTCAAGGCTGACATCCGATCGCGTACAAACAAGCCCCTACACCATTTTGGCTTCGATTCTGGTTATATTTGACTCACTTAATTTGTTGAGTCAAACCTGCATACAAATACAAGAGCCTTTAGGAGAGCCCGCTGATTTCAGACGATCGCTGGGAGTTAAATTCTGCCGCCTGACGGATGCCTTCAGTCGTTTGATGACTCAACTTCTCGTGAGACTTCATCCATTTCCACTTGTTCAAAGTAGCTTGAGGGTTGAGCACTGTGGTAGCGATGCCATAAATCAGAGTCAGCAAAACCTCCCGATTCAACCAGCTTTGTCCCACCTTTCTCATGTAGTGCAGTGCCAAAACTTCTCGCAATTTGTTGAGTCTTGGCAAAAGGGGCAAATTGTTAAAGCATAACTGTTCGTACTCGTTGAGCGATAACTCTTTTTCTCCGCGCAAGCGCCGCAGTTGGTTTTCTCTAACACACTCAGAAGCTATGCGCTTTTTCAGCCAGTGCTTGTCCGTGAGAGAGTTCCCTCTAATTCGGTAATTGCCCAAAGGTGCTGTCGCCGCTAGCAAGCCGTGCTTTTGAGCAATTTTGGTAAATAACTCTGTATCTTCTCCTACCTGCCAATCTTCTGCAAAGCCGCCTTCTTTAAGAAGAATTAAGCGATCGACTACCACAGAAGACGGGAAAACCCAAGGACTTTCGCCTGTCTCCTTAATCGCCTGCATTTCTGCTTTAGTTGTAGGATAGGTGGGAACGTAACTCAACTTGTTGCCGCGCTTGTCTAAATACCGCAAAGCGTGAGCAACGGCTTTGACTTCGGGATTGTCTGCGAGCATCTTCAAACAAACTTCTAGCTTGCTGGGTTCCCAGGTGTCGTCGCTGTCTAGAAACGCTACATACTTGCCGGTTGCCCGCTTGATCATTAAATTTCTAGACTTGGAAACCCCGTAATTTTGGGGATTTCTATAAAACTTAATTCTCGAATCTTGCTTGGCCAGCCTAGCACCAACTTTGCTAGTATCGTCAGTAGAGCAGTCATCAACAATTAAAATTTCTAGATGGTTGTGGCTGCCATTAACTACAGAGGTAACGGCCTCGGCCAGAGTTTCGGCTGCATTGAATGCAGGAATGATTACACTGACTTTTTGGCTGTTCATAACTTTAATTAGGTATGGTTTGGTAGTTGTTCGCCGAAGTATAGTCTCCGCCACATATGACCCCTGAATTGGAATACGGAGAAAGTAAGGATTTTGCGCTGAAACTGAAAATTGTTGGCTGTGAAACGCACCAACTGCGATCGAGTGCGATGAAAGCTCGATCGAGTTTGAGATGTTAATCCAAAGCATAATGTCCCGATCGCTGGGATACTGCTTCCAGCTTCCACCCTGGCCTGTATGCCAGCAAGGGCCAAAATAGGATGCTGTTTCCGATCGTGCGTGTATCTACATAGAATCAAAAGTGCTTTACGCAAAACATTATACACATTTGTTAATTTTAGTTACAGGAGATTGAGCAAATTAACTTTTTATATCAAACTCCTTGTCTTCGGGGAAAGAAGAGAAACAGAGTTGGGTAGCGAATAGGGGGAGAATTGGGATTTTAGTCGTGTTTTCCGCTACTTCCTTGCTTGGCTCTTGATTTATACAGTTGCACTGGGCTTATTTATCTATAGCCAATATAACAGGATTGAAGCCTGAGTGGCATCAATCCTTAGGGGGAAAAACCATCAAGATGGGTATCGCAGCCGATTTTACAGCTAATTTTTCTGGCGGATTTCCCTCTGTTGAATCCTTTGAGGGCTTTTGTCAGGCGATCAAATTTTGAGAGAGCCTATGCAAAGAACCAATTTTTATTAACAACTCGACTGGTGCAGAGATTGTTCACCAGTCGAGTTGTTAATAAAAAGGGGGGGGAATTGCCTACTTTAGAAGCAGAATCTCCGCGTCAGTCCAGTTAACTGTTTAGCTACTGCCAGAAAGTGGCAGCGTCCGGTCGGCTATGTGTAGCAGCCCAACAGCCAATTAGTGAAATTCTCGATTTAATCGCTTCTGATATTTCATCCACTGAATTTTGTGCACAGTGGCTTGAGGGTTCAGCGCTGTTGTGGCAATTCCGTAAATCAGAGTAGGCAAAATCTCTCGATTTAACCAGCTTTCTCCGGCTTTTCTCATGAAGCGAGTTGCCACAATCTCTCTTAACTTATTGAGTTTTTTCAACGGCGACAGATTTTGGAAAAAAATTTCTCGGTATTCGGTCAATGTTAACTCTGATTCACCGCGAATTCTGCGCTGCTGGTTTTCTTTAACGCAGTCTATGGCTAGACGCTTGTCCAACCAATATTTGTCGGTTAAAGAGTTACCCAAAACTCGGTAGTTCCCTAATGGCATTTTTGTAGCTAGCATCCCGTGCTTTTGAGCTAGTCTGGCGATGAACTCGGTATCTGCGGCTACTTTCCAGTCTAAAAATCCTCCGATTTCTAGGATTGCTTCTCGTTCTACTACTAAAGCTGTGGGAAAAACCCAGGGAAGCGCGCCATTTTCTTGAACTTCCTGCAATTCTTCTGTAGTTGTAGGATATGTGGGGATGTAGCCAACTTTGTTGCCGCGCTTGTCTAGATAGCGGAGGGCGTGACCGACTGATTTAACTTCTGGGTGCTGTTTTAGGAGATTCAAACATTCTTCTAGTTTGTTTGGTTCCCAGGTGTCGTCGCTGTCTAAAAATGCGATAAATTTTCCGGTTGCTGCTTCGATCATTAGATTTCTCGATTTATAAGCTCCTAAGTTTTGCTGGTTTTTGTAATACTTAATTCGCGGATCTTGCCGCGCCATGTCGGTGACTATTTTGTCTGTACCGTCGGTGCAACCGTCGTCTATGACTAGGATTTCTATATTCCGGTGAGTGCCGTTGAGTGTGGAGGCGATCGCTTCGCCTATGGTATCTTTGGCGTTAAATGCTGGCATGATGATGCTAACTTTTTCGGGATAAAAAGTTGTACTAATTGCAGGCGCTGCTGCTTCTGTGACAATCCTGGCTGGGGGAACTGCGGGCGAAGCCGTTTTGACTTTTTCTGTGTTTAAATTGTTCTCGATCGCACCTGCGATATCTCTGTTCGCGATGTTTTTAAGGTTAAATTCGGGGATGAATGCGTCGATATTGTTTGCGTTCATAAAGGGTTGATGAAGATGTTTACTTGAGATGATTCTTTCCTTCGATGGATGCTAATTGACAAAGATTTAATAATTAATCTAGCGATCGTAGCACTCTTCCCGATCGCCTGCAATACTTTTAGCTATAAGTTTTCTTGATAATGCTTAAGATTTCCGATAATTGGAATTAGAATGTAGTGTATTTAACAATTAAGCTACTGGACATATTTTAGTTTGAGTAAACTTGTAGCTGTTAATAATTTTTATTAGAGGTTAAATTAAATCTATTCCTTTAGAATGATGCTATTCAACTTCTAGTGTTAAATTAACTCGCAAATCGGGAAAAAAATGTTTTCCAAATTAATCGGTAAAGTGCGAATTTATACTTGTTTCCTAACAGCCATACTGTTAGGTGGCTGCCAGCAGCAACTACAGCCCAACTTGCAGCAGCGCAGCAAACAGGGCATGGTAGTTTCGGCTCACCCTTTGGCGAGCGCTGCGGGGCTGAGCGTGTTGCAGCAGGGAGGCAATGCGGTCGATGCGGCGGCTGCTACGGCTTTGGCGATTTCGGTGGTGGAACCTTTTTCGGCGGGTATCGGGGGCGGGGGTTTTTTGCTGCTGCGGCGGGCTGAAACGGGGACTGTGCAAGCGCTGGATTTCCGGGAACGATCGCCTAAACGAGCCACGCGCGATATGTACTTGGACAAGCAAGGCAAGGTGCGCCCAAGGGCAAGTCTGGACGGGCATTTGGCGGCGGGCATTCCGGGGACTGTGGCTGGACTTTATACGTTGCAACGCGAGTACGGTAAGTTGCCTTGGGCGGCTGTGGTGGCTCCGGCGATCGCCCTTGCGGAAAAGGGCTTTCCGGTGAGTTCGCGCTTCACAAAGGCTGCTCTGCAACGAAAGGATGTCATCACAAAGAATCGGGCGGCACGGGATGTTTTTACTCGCGGTGGCGTTTTATACCAGCCGGGAGAGGTTTTGGTGCAGCGGGATTTGGCGCGGACTTTGTGGCAGATTTCTCAAAATCCGCAAAGTTTTTATCGCGGGGATATTGCGCGGGCGATCGCCTCCGACATGGCTAAAAACGGCGGCCTTATCACTCTCGAAGATTTGAAAAACTATACGCCGATTTGGCGCAATCCGGTTTGCGGTAAGTTTCACACTTACGAAATTTGTGCGATGTCGCCTCCTTCTTCCGGCGGCGTTCATTTATTGGAAATCTTAAATATTCTTGGAGATACGGATCTCAAGAAATTGGGGAGAAAAAGTCCAGATACTTTGCACTTGCTAGCGGAGTCGATGCGAATTGCTTATGCTGACAGGGCAGAGTATTTGGGCGATCCGGATTTTGTGAGTGTACCGGTTAAAGCTTTGACTAGCAGGAATTATGGCAAATTTCGTCGATCGCAAATCCAGATGTCAAAAGCCAAACCTTCGGGTGAGGTAAAAGCTGTTGATGCTCAAACTTTGAGCCGCTTTGTGTACGAGTCGCCGGAAACTACGCACCTGACGATAGTTGACAAAGAGCGCAATGTGGTTAGTTTGACGTTTACGGTGAATGGCGGTTTTGGGGCTGGGGTTGTGGCGGCGGGTACGGGAATTTTGCTCAACAATGAGATGGACGATTTTGCGGCGGCTGCGGGAGTGCCGAATTTGTTTGGTTTGGTGGGCGGTGACGCAAATGCGATCGCCCCTGGGAAAACTCCTTTATCCAGCATGACACCGGTGATTGTCTCGGAAAATGGCAAATTTCGCCTCGCTGCGGGGGCTCCCGGAGGCAGTACGATTATTACCACGGTTTTGCAAATTGTCCTCAATGTGTTGGTTTACGACATGAATGTCGGTGAGGCTGTGTCTGCACCGAGAATTCACCACCAGTGGCAGCCCGATCGCCTGATGGTGGAACGCGGAGGTTTTGATGCCCAGACTCTCTCGGAGTTGCGCAGGCGGGGACACAAGATTATGGAACGCGACAGTTGGGGAAATGCTAATGCGATTGTCCTGACGCCTGACGGTTGGTTGGAAGGCGCTGCCGATCCGCGCGGGGAAGGAGAAGCAAGGGGGTTTTAGCGATCGGTCATTAGTCATTAGTCATTAGTCATTGTGGGGAGCGCAAATGGTATAAAAACCCGGTTTCTTTGGTATCCAGCGCGTAAATCATGAAATTATTAGTCTGTCTGCGTGTATTTTGGCATCCATATTTTTGCCCTGAGGTTTAGTGACTGACTAACTACCAAGAAATACCCAGAATAATTAACCCTAAAAACCGTAAATATACGTAGATGTAAAGTGTTCGTAAAGGCACTAGACATTGCGACTTATATAATGTGAAAATGAATTTGTGCATTAAATCAGGTTTGTGCTTTTCACAAAAACTTATGATAAATTCTCAAAAGATTGCTGCCTTTACTGCTGCATTGACTGGTGTTCTGAGCTTGTTGGCAGCGCCAGCAATGGCATTTTCTGTAGGGGCAACTAATAACACTGAGACTTTGAAAACTAAATTGTTGGGAACTAATACAGCGGGATTGAGCAATTTCTCTGTTTCAATTACGGGGAATGAGGCTGCTTTTGGTACTTTCACTAATGATCCTTTCGGTTTGAAATCAGGTGTGGTTCTCAGCACTGGCAAAGTGGCCGATATACCGGGTCAGAATCGCAAAGATAACGTCATGACCAACGGCAGCGATTTAAACACGGACTTTGGGCCCAAAGGTGAAAAGGGAGATTTGACTCAGCTCAACCTCAGCTTTTTTGCTAATTGCACGGTTGAAAAGTTGTTTTTTGAGTATGTATTTGCTTCTGAGGA
>JBDTEI010000316.1:0-2673 GCA_039922675.1 Microcoleus sp. | reverse complement strand
GATGTATGTGGCTGATTTGGACAGTGCTAATCTGCGAAATGCGGATTTGTCTAATGCTTTTTTGGGGCGAGCAAATCTGACGAGAGCTGATTTGCGTGGTGCTAAACTTTTTAATGCTAACTTGGGCGAAGCTTATCTGCTGCAAGCTAATTTGTCGAATGCGGATTTGCGGCGTTCGCTGCTGTTTAGAGTTAATTTGAGTCGCGCGAATTTAAGCGGGGCGGATTTGTCTTTTGCTGACGTGCGCGATACTAATTTGCAGAATGCTATACTGTCAAATACTAGGCTTCCTCGGGCTCAATTGAGCGGCACAAATATCGATGCGGCTAATAACGTGCGGCAGGCTGATTTGGAACGTGCAAATTTGCGAGGTACGAATTTGGGCCCGGGGGTTTGCGTGATAACGAATTTTCCTTATTGTGTTTTCAGTCTGGAATAAGATCATTTCCGAAGAGAACTACCACAATCTGATTGGTTTGTAGTGAGGAATTTAGTCCTCACTACAAACCTTTTTCTATTACGGGTAATTAAGGGCTGGCGCGCCCTAGGTTGTTGAGATATCCGCTAAGTTTGAGGTAGTTTGTATCCCCTTTCTAGGGCAAATCTCACAAGCTGGGCCCGATTTTCTAACTGTAATTTGCTGAATATGCTGCCTAAATGAGCTTGCACAGTCCGGGGACTAATAAACAGTCGATCGCTAATTTGTTTGTTAGTATAACCCTGAATAACCTCCCAAAAAACTCTTTCCTCGGCTGGTGTTAGAGGCAAAGGTGCAGGGTTCGGCAATACTGCGACAACTTTTGGCTCCGGCGCCCAGGCGGTAGAAGTTTGCAGCAGCCGAACAATCTCGGCGTGAATGCGGTGAGAGCGTTCTAATTGCGCCTTCACTTTAGCCAAGATTTCTTCAGAATGAAAAGGTTTTACCAGATAATCGTCCGCGCCGATCGCGTGACCTTCAACTTTTGACTCAATCTCGCCTTGACCAGATAAAAATATAAACGGGACTAGCTGCCCCAAACGGGTAGTTCGCAAGCGGCGGCAAAACTCAAACCCGTCCATTTCCGGCATCATGACATCTGAAATTACCAAATCTGGGGGGGCCTTTTCAAAAATCGAGAGCGCCTCAACCCCAGAATTAGCGCATTCAACCCGGTATCCTTGGCTTTCCAGGTACATTGCTAAGACTGTTTGACAGTCTGTTTCGTCGTCAACTACTAATATTCTTTCCATGACAGCCTTGCACCAATTCCAGTTGACAGTTCTTGAAACTGCGGGTCCCACACTAGGAACTTAAATGAGTTTACCTGCTGCAACTTGATCAAAGCTCCCGATTTCAAGACGGCACAATTCCTCAAAAAGTTTAATTACGGGCGCCGCTCGCATAAAATGGGAAGAAGTTGAGAAATATTGAAGAAAATTTCCTTCTTTTACGTGCCTCTGCAAAAAAGCTACAACTTTTCATGAGGGAGCGTCAACTTTTCCGCAGAAAATACAAGCTAGAAGAAAGAATTTTATTCTATTCTACAGAAATTATGGTAACACTTACACTATTCCTAGACCCGACATGGAAAGGTTTTTAGATTTTTCTGGTTCGGACACGGGTACAAAAGGAACAACACGAGCAGGTGCTGCTGCTAGGGGCTGCGCGAACAAACGCTGATCGGCAAGCAACATACTTTCTATTATCAGTGCGGGTTCGGGGCGACTGAACAGATATCCCTGCATGATATCGCACTGGTGCTGTTTCAAAAAATCTAATTCTGCTTCTGTTTCCACTCCCTCAGCAATTACTGTCATATTCAAGCTGTGACCCAGTAAAATTACTGCTGTGGTAATAGCAGAATTTTGAGCGTCTTCGTTGGCATTTCGCACGAAAATTCGATCGATCTTTAAGCTGTCAAAAGCAAATTGCTTGAGATACCCTAAAGTAGCATAACCTGTACCGAAGTCATCAATCGCAATCCTAATTCCGAGAGCTTTAAGTTCGTTTAAAGTTGCGCCTGCGACTGTCGCATTTTCTACCAGAGCACTTTCGGTCATTTCTAATTCTAAATTAGCAGGCTCCAAGCCTGTAGTTTCCAATATTTGCACGATTCGCGCCTTAAGTTCCGGGTCGGACAACTGCCGGGCCGACAAATTTACTGATATCGTAAAAGGCGAGAACCCCGCAGCCAGCCAACTCGCGGCTTGAGCGCAAGCTGAAAGCAGTACCCACTCGCCAATCTGAATAATTAAACCTGTTTCTTCGGCTAAGGGAATAAATTCGACCGGAGAAATTATACCTAGATTAGGATTTTGCCAGCGCACCAAAGCTTCTGCGCCGATAACTTGTCCGGTAGCAATATTCACCTGTGGCTGGTAGTATACCTGAAACTCACCTTGTGCCAAAGCGTGGCGCAGCAGAGCTTCCAGAGCCAGCTTTTCAGGAGAGAGGACACAAACATTGGTCGAGTCGTTAACTAAATCTTTAAGTCTGGCTTCTGCTTGGTGAAGCGCGAGTGTCAGCGGTTGAGTAATAGTTTGCCGTTTCGAGACGCGAGAAGCAATGGCCCCCAGCAATTCATCCTTAGTAAACGGCTTTGTCAGATAATCGTCGGCCCCCAATTCCATCCCCCGACGAAAATCGGTTTTGGCACTTTGAGCCGTGAGGAAAATAAATGGAATTGTTGCAGC
>JBDTEI010000315.1:0-6277 GCA_039922675.1 Microcoleus sp. | reverse complement strand
GACAAATTCAAGGGTAAACTGGTTTATCCAGCCATACTTCCCATACTCCCCATACTCAGCGGCACCATTTCGCCGTGCATCGTCAGGCCTAATAACATCGGCTCATTAACTCGGATCAACTCTCCTGTAAGGGCGCAGCGCTCCTCCTGCTGTGCTGTGGCATTAATGCTAGCTCGAATATCCGATAGACAAAACATCTGGCGATACTCTCCAGACTTCTGCTGGACGTAATTCCAGAGCAAATCTCGAATCAAAGCTTGATAGCCTTGATTGCCGGCCAGCTCTTTAAGTCTCTCCTTGAGTTCTCTTTCTAGTCGAATGCTGGTGACTTCCATTTCGGTGGTTGAGGTTCTAGGTAAGGTATGCATTATTTTTCTCCGTGACGGGTGGACATAATCTGTAATATCAGTGTAGTATGTTTAAACCTAGATTTAAAGGTCTCAGATCACTTTCTGCCTACTGTGAAATTTCTCCCCACCTACTCCACCTATCAACTCAAGTGCGATCGCTCAAGAAGTCGCTCCGACTCGTCACGACACGTTTTTAGCACTGGTTTGGCGACTGTCACATCGACCTCGTGGGTGGGCCAAAGCCTAAATAAACCCGGTTATAGTGGATTAGGACAAAATGCAGAAATTAATTACAACGAGGTAGACCCGGACGGTTTGCGAATCGCACGGCCACATCGAGATAGGCGAAGCGGGAGGTACAGCTAAACGACTGTACCAACACAGGATGAAAATTTGCCTTTAGCAGTTTTTCTGGCCCCCGCTTCACTCATAAGAGAAGCGGGGGCATTTGATTGGAGATTTGAGCTATTTGGTCAGGCTTGGGGAACTCGCAAAAACTAGATATAGCCAATGCTGGGAAGCACCGAAAATCCCAAATCCCAAATCTAAAATCTAAAATCTAAAATTCAAAAGAGGAGGAGCAAGCCGTGAGCGTAGTAACTGATGTATTGAGGCAATCTGTGGTGGTGTTTTCTCAAAATTACCTACCAATGAGCCGTGTCAACATCAAACGGGCGATCGTACTTTTGGTAACGGGCAAGGCTGAACCTCTCGATTTTAGTATCGGCAACGGCCATCTGGTGCGATCGCCCAGCACCAGCATCCACGTACCCGAACAAATCCGCTTGACTTTTGCCAACAGGGAACGCCTTTGGAAACTGCCACCGGTCAATCGCCGGGAAGTTCTGCGCCGAGACGCTCATGCTTGCCAATACTGCGGCAGCAACCGGCATTTGACGCTGGATCACGTGATGCCTCGATCGAAGGGCGGGCCGCATACTTGGGACAACGTGGTGACTGCTTGCGAAGGGTGCAACTCTCGCAAGGGCGATCGAACTCCCATAGAAGCTCAAATGCCTCTGCGAACTAAGCCGAAGGCTCCCATACACCCCACTGTTGCTTTTGCCGAAATGTTTTGGCACGAATACCAAATTGGGGAATAGGTCAGTTGACAGTTGACAGTTGACAGTTGACAGTTGTTAGTTGTCATTGGGAATTAGTAATTGGGAATAGGAAAAGCTTCTCGATCGAGATGGAGATCGAAAAATTTTTATTTCCCCCTCCCAGGAATTCTATGGGCCTAATGCTATATCCTTCGTCTGTGTGTTGAGAAGCATCGGGAAATCCCAATGACTACTAACAACTAACAACTAACAACTAACAACTAACAACTAACAACTAACAAATTTTCAATTCCAAATTTAAGGCTGTCAATATGCTGAAGTTGACTTACACTGAAACGGGCTTTAACCTAGAGCGTTTGGCTCAATCTCCCGAACAGTTAGTGGCGCTGCGAGTTGTGCTGGCTATGCGAGTTGGTCAAAGCATCAGCGTCGAACCGAGCACTGCGGCTTTTTTGCTGCCCGCGAATTTGCCGGCGCTGTCTCTGTTGGAATCTGAGGCCCGCCGAGATGATACTGATTCGATCGCCCTTTGTGTTGCTGATGCTGATTTTGTGGAAGTGACTCTGCGCGGTACGTGGATTGGAGGCGCGCCAGAGGGCGTCCAGGGCGTGTTTGCGACTGTTTTGGGCGATCGGGCGGAAATGTTGCTGCTCAAACTCTGGCTCGAGACTCAGGCTGCGGCGGAGGTTGTCGGGGAAGTCGGCGATTAATATCGGATGATCGAGGAAGAAGGAAGAAGGAAGAGGGAAAAGAAAAGAGGGAAGAAGGAAATAGTGTGTTCATCTCCCACTCTCCCTCTCCCAGTCTCCCCATCCCCCACTCTCCTTATGGGCTATACATTAGGTTGAAGTAAATGCCCTTATCTTGCAGATTGTCGCCTTTATCGCTAATTCTCACCAAAGGCAAAGCGTAATCTACGCGCAAGTACACCTGCGGTATCGGTTGCCAGATTACCCCCAAACCCACACCACCTAAAAATCTCTGATTCGTTAATTTATTAGGATTGTTGGGAAGGTTCCACACCGTACCCGCATCAAAAAAGGGAGCTAATTGAAGTTTGGGAATTCCCGAAGTATCCCGCTGCAAAGTAATCCGATCCTCGATCGACACTCGGAAGCCGTTATCGCCAGAACGGGCATTTTGGCGGTAGCCACGCAGAGATTGCCCGCCGCCAATTACAAATTGCTGCGAAGGCAGCAAACTATTAGCTGAAAGCTGCAAGTCTGACTGCAAAATTAATAAATTTTTGTCGTTCAATCGCTGTACTCGCTGCACTTGACCCAGCCAACTAAAAAATTGTCCGTCAGGGACAGAACCTTCGTTTTGAGTAGCATCAAACAAGCTAGTACCGATCGTAAATTGCGATCGCAAAGCCCAAGCACCCCGGGGGTCGCGCCGAATGTAGTCCTGTCCTAGCTTAATTGCAGTCGTAGTCGTTACACCCTTGGAGTCGGGGCCGATGCCAAAAGCATACGGTTTGCCCGCGAGAAAAGTTCTGCTTGTCTGATAAGTAATACCCGCAGACAAGGCAAATTCTTCGATCGGCGTTCTCAGCAGCGGTTGGCGGTAACTAACTTCAAATAAATGTGATTTACCCGAAATGTCAAAAGTGTCAAAAGGTGCTTGTACAATACTGTTGCGGTTTGGCGCCGCCCTCAATTGCAAAGTGCCGTTCATCGCATTTAGCGGCAAGCGATAGCTGAAATCGAAGACATCTGAATCGCCGAGCGATCGGTAATAAGTCGCCGCAAGTTCGTCGCCATTTCCTGTGATATCGCGGTGCCGCAAACTAACTCCCAATCTTTCGGAACCGACACTGGGAGGCGAGTAATTGTCAAAGCTGAAACTAGATTGAAATGGATTAGCTTCCGTGACTCTGACGATTAGAATGCTCTCTCCTTCATTATCCCCAGCCCGCAGGCTGGCTTCTACATTGTCAAATAAAGGATCGACCCGCAGCAGCCGGAGTTGGTCTTCTAATGAAGCTGTACTTAAAGGCATTCCCGCCCCGAGTCGAATCCGGCTGCGGATGTAACTTGGATGCAATCTTTTAGTTCCTTCTATCTCAATTCGCGCCAGCTTGCCTTCGATAACTTGAATTTGGACTATCCCTGCGCTGATAGTTTGGGGTGGTAAGACTGCTCTCGAAGTGATGTAGCCACGATTGAGGTAAATTTCGGTAATTTTGTCAGCGATTTGTTTGAGCTGTTCTAGGGTGGCAGAACGGCCCTCTAACGGCTTGACTAAGACGTTAATTTCGTCTTGGCTTAAAATTGTGCTGCCAACTACTTGTATTTTCTGCACCTGAATTACCTGATTCGGCAGCGGCAGGGGAACTGGTGACGGAGGCCCCGGCGCAACTGTTGGCGGTGTTTGAGGAGGTTCTGGGGAAGGCTGCGGGAGCGGTTGCAAAAATCGATCGCGATTTGGATCGGGCTGAGTCGGTGGCGGCGGCAGGTTTTGAGGCGCCGAGGGTGAGTTCTGGGCTACAACATTGCAATGTAGCTGGTTCTGACATTGTGGATCGTTGTCAACTATATTTTTTGCTTCGGACAACTGACGGGTATCACAGGAAGTTTCATTAATTGTGGAACAGCGATCGGGCTTATTGTCAAAACGGTTGTTTTCGGAAAAATCGGGGAGTTGATTTAAGTCGGTTGCAGTTTCATCCTGCCTGATTTCGAGTTTTTGCAGTGCTAATACTCCGTTTACCGGATCGGCTGAGTTGTCAGCGGCGGCGGTAAACTGAGAAATATCGTCCGTGTGGGATATAGCTTGATTGGCATAAGAGCAAGCGAGCGGGATCGCAGTTAGAAGTGAAATCCCCAACCGAAATATTGCAATATTTGCTCTCGGGCGCATAATTAATATTTTTTGTAAAATAAGTTTGTCTGCTGCTTGATTCTGCAAGTTTACCATTTAGTTTTGGGCGCAATTTGACTATAAAAATTTGAACAGTCCGGCTTTCAAGAGGCTAGCGAACCAGAAATGCTCATGAGTACAAAAATTTTAATTGATTGAGGACGATCGACAAAAAAACCCGCAACGCTGCAAAAATCGTCTGTGGCGCTACCAAATACCGCGATCGCAACCGCGTTTTTGGTACTTGCTGCGCCATTATAATTATTTTTGGGTGATGGGTGTTAACTGACTGGGGACTAATGGTTCTTGGGCGATTTTGCGGAGTTCAACCGAGCTTAACACTTCTGACCACTTGAGGGCTAAACTGGCATCGCTGGGAGACTCCACGCGCAGTTGAGCTAGGGTTGCCAGGTACTCGTACCAGAGACCTTGTTGGGCGAAGATGCTCAGCTTGGCGCGAGGATCTGGCGATCGATCCAACTGTGTTTTCACTGTTGGGGCGAGTGCGGTGCGGTTGATCCACCCGGAAACGAGAACCTCATCTCTATAGTTTTTTGGGTTGCATTTGATAGTAAAGTACCATTGATAGTTTTTGCCAACTTCCAGGGCTGGCGAGTTGGTATCGGAGCCGAGGCTGATGCTAACGATACCGCCACGGCTCGTTACCAGCCGAAAACTTTTTTTGTATAATGTTTTGTCCGTTTCGTCTGCTAACTCAAACTGAACTGTTTTGTCGATCGCTGCGGGAAGGTAGTAGAAAAATGTCGGCTTTGCTGATATGGTTTGCCCCATAGTTGATTGCGGAATCAATGCCGTCAAGGCATTTGTGGCAGTGCATTCTAAGCCGCGAGTTCCTCCCCCTTCTCGCCTTCCGGGTACTCCCTGCTCCGGCGGTTGAAAGCTATTCCACGCGACTCCAAATTGCTGGCTGTTCGGTCTGCTTCCGCTGATTTCGGGGGGTTGAGCTGTTTGCCAGTTGAGGGGTAGCCGCGGTTGTGAGGGGGGATGGACGCTGTTGGCGGGGCTGTTGAGAGCCTCTGCTGGTATTAAGAAACTACCGAGGAGCACTGCCTCTAAAGACAGAATTAAGGAGAGAGCACCGATGTTTAGAGCAGACTTCCGAGCCATGACGAACCTGCCTTCTGATGAACCTAGGAACTTGAGCGCACGATTTTATTCTACCCAAGGTTTTGACTGATTTAGTAATCTGTTGTACTTAATTTATATCTTGAGGCAGATACGATTTATTTGGCGGCTCTCACCAAGATGGAATTCTGTGTCGCGTTTTTCAGTGGTAGCTTAGTAGTTATACTTACTTGCCTTCACGGCAGCAGGCTGGGTTGAGGTTGTTAAACCCAATTTTGAGCAAGACTAATATTCCGGGTTTTTTAACTCTGACAAGAGGCTACAACGCATCTTTTCGTAAAAAAACCCGCTTGATGCGTCAGTCAGTTCAGGATATCAGGAATCTCGGCAATTTTGCTGATGAGCCTCAAGCGATCGGCTACAAGTGACAACATCAGGTTTTCTGTACAATACCGGCAAAAAAATTTAGCATGAATCTCGATTCACCTGTTCTCTCGGACAAACAGCCTTCGGGGCTGCGGATGGTAAGACCGATCGGAGTCTACGCACTGCACGGCATTGCTTTTTTAGGAAATAGGTTGTTCGCTGTCGATCGCGCCGAAGGGCTGCTATTGGAGATCGATCGAGAAACTGACAACACTACTGTTTTGAATCCTAATCAAACGGCTAAGTTTGCGGGCGCAACCGGGCTGGCTATTTGGGAAGATACTCTCTGGTTTGCCCGCGATGAGGATATTTGTTGCTGTCCGGGGGCAATTCGGGATGGGGGAATCGCTGAACTTAAACCCGAACATTTTGTTTCCCTTTCTTATCCTGCTGACGGGATTGCAGTTTGGAAATCTACGCTGTATGTGACTTGCCAGAGATTGGGCTATATTCTGGTTTTTGATGTGAAAACTGGTCGGGAAATTACTC
>JBDTEI010000314.1:0-4206 GCA_039922675.1 Microcoleus sp. | reverse complement strand
ATTTGCTCTTAGGAGTGCGATCGCTCGTCATAATTTATTTATTGTAATATTTCTTAATATTATGCTCATATTTGGCAATAAAAAGCTCTTGTAGCGACAGATTGAAATCTATCGCTGCAAGAGCATTTCTCCCAGTTGAGAGGACTTTTCAGGGTTAAAATGCTGCGCGCACCCGAAGCGTGACAGTGGGCCGTGCCCGGAGAATCAGGAACGGCGCCACTTATTTAGATAAGCTTCGCCAATCCCAGCCACAGCTTGCATTTGACCTAGCTGTTCCCGTAAAGCTTTGATGGTTCTGATCTGTTCTTGAGACTGTTGCTGCAAAGCGTCGTAATTTCTCTGTTTCGCAGCACTCTGGCTCAATTGATTTTCTAGATATGGCAACTTGGTCAGTTGAGCTTGGAAGTTGCCGATCGCACTTGACTTTTCTGCTAACTGGTGCTGCAAAGATTCGTAACTCGACTTCGATACGGTTTGGTGCAATTGGCTTTCGAGATTTTGCTTGTCGGCTAATTGCTGCTGCAAAGATGCGATCGAACTTTCTTTGTCGGCGAATTGATGCTGCAAAGATTCCAAATCGCTCGACTTGGAGGCTAATTGCTGCTGCAATTCCTGTTCGCGATGTTCTTTGTCGGCGAATTGATGCTGCAAAGATTCCAAATCGCTTGACTTGGAGGCTAATTGCTGCTGCAAAGACGCGATCGCATTTTCCCGTTCAGTCAACTGCTGCTGTAAAGATTCGTAACTTGACTTCGATACAGTTTCCTGCAATTGGCTTTCGAGATTTTGTTTTTCGGTGGCTAATTGCTGCTGCAAAGACGCGATCGAACTTTCCCGTTCAGTCAACTGCTGCTGTAAAGATTCGTAACTTGCTTGCAGGGGATTTGACTGTACGCTCACCGAGTCCAATAGAGTTTCTGCCGTTATAGCGTCATTAATGTCGCTTTTTTCGGCTGTTTCCCCTTGCATCTCAGCGGTCTCGACCGCAGTTTCTTCACCTTTTTTCCAAGTGACACTAACCTCACTCTTGTCCGTAGAAATATTCAGAGCGCCTTGTGCCAAGCGTTCTAGGAGTTCAGACCTTGATATTCCGAGCTTTCGAGCGATCGAGTTCAATCGATCGGCACTAGAAGGAGTCAGCGAAAGTCCGACTTTGACTTTGCTTTCTGGATTTGAACTAACTGGATTGCGACTTTTTTTTACCATTGGCATTTTCTTCATGCCAACCTACACTTATTAGTATAGTGGCTGAAGCTTCTATTAAAATCAATTTTTGTTACTTACCAATTGTGGCAGCTTCCGTTCCCAATCGAACAAAAATTCGTGAATATACTCGCTTAGTCGATTCCTCGCCGCAGAACCGCTTCAACATTCCCCGGGCCAGGTCTTTGGCGGCACGATACCGCAGATAGCACAGTTGAGCTTGTTAGATACTATCTAACTTTGCGCTATCTGTCATCTGTTCGACGCGATCGACCAAATCCGAATAAGCGGCTAGATAGTCTTTGAACGCTGCAAAAAGGCGAGTTTCCAGAACTTCCATGCGATCGCCCGAACCACGCTGCTAGAAGCTTTTTTACACGATGAGGATAAAGTCGGGGGAGGAAGAGTGGGATTCAAGACAAAGCCTGCGGTTTCCAACCGCGCCTACACACACAAAACCCACTTGGAGTGGGTTAAAGAATTTTTACTCGATCGGGCCTTGACATTTTACTCTCAAAATGAGAGTATAAGCATAATAACCAAGCAAAACCAAACGAACTCAAACGAACTTAAACGAACTTAAACGCAAAACCTATGCACAACAAAAGAACAAATCAAATAAAAACCCATGCACCTAATCTCGATCCGGAACCTCCGTAAAGATGCTGCCCAGTATCCCGATGTCAAAAATCAAATTGATAGCTGGAACGCAACTGTAAAGCAAGCAGAATGGCAGAATCTGGAGGATGTTCGCAAGATTTACCGGGATGCCGAAGCAGTAGGAAACTTCACAGTCTTTAATATCAAAGGCAACGAATATCGCCTGATTGCCGGCATCAACTACGAGGAGCAAACTATTTTCTACAAATATTTCCTAACCCACGCTGAATACGACAAAGACAAATGGAAAAATGATCCTTACTTTTGATGGAGCCACTTATAGCAACTTGCTTGCAGAAATTGCTCCTAGGGCGATCGAAACCGAAGAGGAATACGATCGCCTCCTGGCAGTGGCAGAACGGCTAACGTTCGCTAAAAACCGCACTCCAGAGGAGAGAGCTTTATACAAGTTGTTAGTCACGCTGATTGAAGTTTATGAGACAGAAAATTATCCGATCGACAAATCGGAGCCTCATGAGATTTTGCAACACATCATGGAATCCAGCGGCACCCGCCAAGCGGACTTGGTAGGTATCATTGGATCGAGCGGTGTGGTGTCTGAGGTTGTGAATGGGAAAAGAGCGATTAGCAAGGCACAAGCTAAGGCACTAGGCAATTATTTTAAAATCTCACCTAGCTTGTTCATTTAATTGGGAAATTGGGCATTGGGAATAGGGCATTGGTTATTTGTGATTAGAAAAACTACTAACCAGTAACCACTAACTATTACCCATGCCCGATGCCCGATGCCCATTCCAGAGGCATCGCCCCTAGGCCGACAGTCCCTGAATGTTACCGATGGGCGTTGCGGAATTAAGGTATGATTAGTTCAAAGATAAATTTGCAAAAAACAATTAAGTGACGCTCCTAGACTATATCACCGGCTATTGGTGTAGGTTACTATGGTTTTCTACGATTGGCATTATATCTGGGCGTTTATTTCGGCGCGATCGCCCTAATTTACACTCAAACATTGAAAAGCTATCGCCCTTGATTTTTCTAAAAGAATTCAAGGGCGATCTAATTAAAGTATTTATCTCATACAAGAGATTTTTTGCAAGCTGTTATTTTTTCCCAAACAACTTGTGTAACGGAGAGGGAGGGATTCGAACCCTCGTTAAGTTGCCCTAAACACACTTTCCAGGCGTGCGCCTTCAACCGCTCGGCCACCTCTCCAGGGCTAAATTAATTCATTCAGCCACAGCTAAACTATCTTAGCAGAACAAATCTGATTTGGGAAGGGGGTAACGGCATAAATTTGTTGTTTAATATTGGTATGGTGTCAAACAGGCGGGTAGAACTCTCCGCTCTGTGTCGCAAACCTATTCATATCAAGGATTTTGCTCCCAAGCCCCAATCTAAAATCTAAAATCTAAAATCCCTATGACTCGCTCTTACACCATTAAAATTCATAACAGACAAACGGGCGATCGCCACACAGTGCGAGTACCCGAAGATCGTTACATCCTGCAAAGCGCCGAAAATCAAGGCGTAGAATTGCCATTTTCCTGTCGCAACGGTGCTTGTACAGCCTGTGCGGTGCGCGTCAAGTCGGGGGAACTGCACCAGCCTGAAGCAATGGGACTTTCTGTGGAACTGCAAAAAGAAGGTTATGCCCTGCTGTGCGTCTGCTATCCCCGTTCTAACATCGAGGTAGAGACGCAAGACGAAGATGAGGTTTACGAATTGCAATTCGGCCGCTATTTCGGTAAAGGTAAAGTTAGATTCGGTTTGCCGTTGGATGAAGAATGAGGCAATTTGATAAATTATCAACCACCAATTATCCATGCTTTATCGGTTATTTGCGATCGCCCTTTGTCTATTGTTAGCTAGCTGCCAAAAACCAGAAATGCCCCAAGGTACGATCGCCAAAGTAGAAAGGGCCATCAGCGGGCAAACAATCGAAGTTATCAGTACAGCCGACAAAATCGCCTTATTAGAACAAATCAGGCTGATTGGTATTGATGCGCCAGATTTAAAACAGCAACCTTGGGGAGAAGCAGCGAAACAACGATTAGAACAGTTAATTGGGGGAAAACAAGTATTGTTAGAATCAGACATCGAACCAAAAGACAGGTTCGATCGCAAACTAGCCTATTTGTGGCAAGACCAAATTTTGCTCAACGAACAGCTAATCAAAGAAGGTTATGTTTTGGCCTCAGTGCGATCGCCCAACACCAAATATCAACAGCGACTGATCAACGCTCAAGAATGGGCGAGAATCATGGGTAAAGGCCTGTGGAATCCAGAACGAGCCCTGCGCCAAACTCCCGCAGAATTCCGCCAGCAGCAAAATCAGAAATAGTTGACAGTTGACAGTTGACAGTTGACAGTTGTCATTGG
>JBDTEI010000313.1:0-5037 GCA_039922675.1 Microcoleus sp. | reverse complement strand
TCTGAAGGCATGATATTTATGGGTATGTTTGCCGCGTATTTGATTTATCGGGCTATGGCCCCCATGTGGCCGCCTGAAGGTACGCCCGCGCGAGAGTTATTGCTGCCGGGAATTAATACGGTAATTCTGATTGCTAGCAGTTTTGTAATTCACAATGCGGATGCTGCGATCAAAAAGAATGATGTGGCGGGTATGCGGAATTGGTTGCTCGTGACTATCGCTATGGGCGTCGTTTTCTTGTGCGGTCAGGTTTACGAATACACTCATTTAGAGTTTGGCTTGACGACTAATTTGTATGCCAGTTGCTTTTACGTTTTGACTGCTTTTCACGGTTTGCACGTTACTCTTGGGGTGCTGTTGATGGTGGGAGTCGTGTGGCGATCGCGCGAGGAAGGTCACTATTCTAGCGAGCACCACTTCGGGATCGAAGCGACTGAGATTTACTGGCACTTTGTCGATGTGATCTGGATTGTTTTGTTTTTGCTGCTGTACGTGCTTTGAGCGCAGGCTGTTCGACCTTTTAGCGGGCCACACCTGAGATTTATATGACCCCCTGTTGGGGGTTTTTTATTGTTTGGGAAGTGCGATCGACCTTTACTGACATTCTCACAGCCGATCGCGCTAAATTAAGCTAAATTAAAAATAGCAATTCCCTATCAAACAGCATTGAGAAAATTATGCAGTGCGAATTGTGCGATCGACAAATGGAAGCATTAACCGCCCATCACCTCATCCCCAAACAAAACACCAAGCGCAAAAACGAAGATCCCAGCCAGACGATCGACATTTGTTCAGCTTGTCACCGCCAGATTCATTCTCTATTCGACAACAAACACCTCGCCCAAGAGCTCAACACCCTAGAAAAGCTCAAAAATGACCCGCAACTCCAGAAATTTGTCTCTTGGGCTAAAAAACAGAAAACCGACAAACGCATTCAAGTCCGCGGCAAAAAAGCTCGCTCCCACGACCAGAACCCAGATATCTAATCCTCGACGCACTGAAACCTGGTTTTTTTGGCTAAATCCTAGTATAGTTATTTACTTATTCGCAACAAGCTACTAAGTATTCTCATGAACCCCACACCGCTCGAAATCGCCAAGGACCGATCGCGCATCTTCCAAAAATACCTCCAAACCGAAATTGATGTGCAAGCTAACTTAGACAAACTCGCATTTTTAGACCTAGGAATTCAAAACTCTCCTTACCAAAAAGAAATTAACAACTATTCAGATTATCTCAAACAGAAACCCGACGGCTTAAAAGTAATTAGCTACATTCCCCCATCCAACAACCCCCTCAAACTTAGCCTCTTTCCCAGCCTCGGAACACTGCCTCAAATCGACACTCAAGCTTTAAACTTTCTCCACGAAGACATCAAACAAGCCTGCATTTGCATTGGCACTTTTGTAGACGGCAAAATTCTGACGCAGTGGCTAGGAAAAAACGCACTTACCAAAGCTCAGTTCTGGAGTGCCACTAAAATTGTCCCGCTCATCAATACCGTCTGTCAAGTAAATATCAAATATCCCAACTGCGACATTGACAACTGTGCTATTAGAGATGGAGACGGTCAACAAGACGATATTTATTTCTACGATTTAGCAAAAGACATGGTTAGCTATACCGAAAATATAGCAAGTTCAAACTCCTTGGCCGCGATGTTCAAACGCTTCGATACTCGCATAGGACTCGAACAGTGGCTGAAGAAAACAACTGGTAATAACGACCTAAATTTTCTCGACGACTACGGCGAAGACCCTTTTCTTGAAAATCCCGAAATCTTCGATACAATCAAACAACAAGTGCTGCTAAGAGCCGCTGAAAATAGCCCCCAAGAAGATAATCTGGTATCTGCTTATGACTTGACCAGGCTGATTTCAATGTTGGGATGGCACTACTACCTAGAACAGCGATCGCGCCTGCGAGGGGCTCAGTGGAACAGCCTCAAAAGCATTGTCAGAGCGATGGGAAATGATACGGCTCGATACGCCGACGCAGCAATCAAAACTTTGGGGATGGATAGTGCCATCTCTTCTCCAGTAATTATCTCAAAATTGGGTCAGGGAGTGAGCTCGATCCGGGGAACCGTAGAAACAGTTTATGTGGCTTTAGTGCGGTTTGTGGACGATCGCCCGAAGGCGACAGGAAAGCCGGCCAAACTCAGAACTTTAGCCCTGACTTTGCGGGGTCAAAAAGCTATATACAGTTCCAGCAACGGCGATTCCGAAGCTAGAGAACTCGACGCCAGAGTCGCCGCCGAAGTTACCGAAATCCTCCGCCGGTTGTTTGCGGAAGAATTTTCTTGAACGCGGGCGATGACTATTTAGAAAGTCGGTGAAACTTGTGGTAAAGCATCGCCTCTACCGGCTTTCCTCCCCGCAAATGTTGCTCAGTGATTGCCGCAACTTCCTCCGGGCAAACACTGCTGTACCAAACCTCTTCTGGCAGCACCAACACCATCGGCCCGTTGCCGCACTGTCCCAAACAACTGCTAGCCACAACTTCCACTTCTGCACCGGACAATTTCTGAAAAGCTATCAGTACCTTGGCTGCACCTTGCTTGCGACAAGTGCGGTTTTGGCACACAAGAACTTGCCTAGAATATTCTTGAATTTTCATATTTTTTACTTGACCGTCTGCTAGATATTTGCTATATTTTTATTATGGGAATAGGTGCGGCCATATATGCTAAAATTGTAAGAATCAATGCGCATTTTGGATGCTGCTCAAAGCCCATCCCACTGATCATTTAGGATTGCTGCTATATGCCCAGATTGTCAGGTGCAGGGCAGAAGAGCACCCGAGATTAATTGGATGATAAACCTTTTGATGCCAACCATTGGCGATCGAACTACATAAATCGGGAAACAAGAGGTTAACCGCAGATGTTCTTGAGATAAATCAACTAATCTTTATACACCTGTGCAACGCGGCTGTTAATCCGATGATAAACCTTTTGAGGCTAACCATTCGCGATCGAACAAACGCGACTGATACCGAGCCCCGCCGTCGCAGAGTACCGTCACAATCGTATGTCCCGGCCCCATTTGCTTCGCCAAAGCCACCGCCGCCCCCACATTAATCCCCACAGAACCGCCCATAAACAGCCCTTCTTTCCTCAGCAGTTGGTAAACCACGCGGACAGCTTCAGTATCGTCAATTTGGATAGCATCATCTACCGGCGCATTCTCCATATTCCCAGTGATGCGGCTGGTGCCAATTCCCTCAGTAATCGAACTACCTTCAGGCTTAATTTCCCCAGTTTTGAAATAACTGTAAAGCCCGCTGCCCATCGGGTCTGCCAAAACAGCTTTAATCGCGGGATTTTTTGATTTCAAAAACATTGCTACACCAGCAAAAGTCCCGCCCGTACCAGTCGCCGCCACCCAAGCATCAATTTTCCCATCGGTTTGTTCCCAAATTTCCGGGCCGGTTGTCTCGAAATGAGCTTGGCGATTGGCTAAATTGTCAAACTGATTTGCCCAAACTGCATTCTCCATTTCGGATGCTAATCTTCCCGACAATTTGACATAATTATTCGGGTCTTTGTAAGGAACAGCAGGAACTGTCCGAACTTCCGCGCCTAAGGTTTTCAAAGCATCGATTTTTTCTTGGGATTGGGTATCGGGAATCACAATCAAACATTTGTAACCTTTGGCATTGCAAATGTGTGCTAAACCGATGCCAGTATTGCCGGCAGTGCCTTCTACAACGGTGCCGCCCGGTTTTAGCAAGCCTTTTTCTTCGGCATCTTTGATGATATAAAGGGCGGCCCTATCTTTAACGGAACCACCGGGATTGAGAAACTCTGCTTTGCCTAGAATTTCGCAGCCTGTTTCATCGCTGAAGCTGTTTAACCGAATTAGTGGCGTGTTGCCGATTGTGCCTATAAAGCCGTTTTTGATATCCATATTTTTTGCCTATTTACATCCTATTATTAAGTCGGACAATAAGTTGATATTTATTGCTGTGCTACCAAATCTTGCTCATATTGAGTACGAATCCCGGCAAAACTGGGTCGCCACTGACTGTCGCGGGATTCTCCAAACATTCCTCTGCTAAACCGGGACGGTAGATGTAAACTCTGCGATTTTTGCGGTCTATAAGCCAGCCTAACTTTACTCCTGGTTCTCTCATATATTCTTGCATCTTTTCTTGTAGCGGCTCTAAGTCCTCAAAATCCGGTCTGAGCTCAACTACAAAGTCAGGGCAAATTGGGGCAAATTTTTCTTGCTGTGCTTTTGATAAAGCCTTCCACCTTTCTAGTTTAATCCAGGAAGCGTCAGGCGATCGCACGGAGCCGATCGATAAAGTAAATCCTGTACAAGAAGCAAAGCCAACGCCAGTTCCGTCTTCCTGTGTCCAAATGCCCAGTTCTCCAGTTAAAATAGCATTGCGGTTGCTGCTGATTCCCCCAACAAGAGTCAACAATAGTATTTCTCCTCGCTGGTTGCGTTCAATTCGCAAGTTGCGATTGATTTGACAGAAGTCGAAAAACTTGTCCTCTGTCATTTGCAATTCTGGCAACATTCGCAATACGATCGGAGATGACAGCATTTGGCCTTCCTCAAATCTAAATTGTTGAGACAAGATTGCACAATTTCTTTGTTTTTAGTGAGGACTTCACTCCTCAAAAATGAAGCTGGACTAAAGTCCTCACTACGAACAGGTTTGTAAATTAAACCTATTTATTCGGCTGAGGAGTCATCCGCAAATAAGGCTTAACCGGTGTGTAGCCTTTAGGAAATTTCTCTGCCAACTCTGCGGGGTCGGTAATCGAAGGTATAATGACGCAATCGTCGCCGTCTTTCCAATCAACTGGAGTCGCAACGCTGTATTTGTCAGTAAGTTGCAAGGAGTCAATTACTCGCAGAATTTCATGGAAATTCCGGCCTGTACTCGCCGGATAAGTAATGCTCAAACGCAGTTTCTTTTCCGGGTCAATTACAAAAACGGTGCGGATTGTTAAGTTGTTGAGGGAGTTGGGATGGATCATGTCGTAAATGTCGGAGACTTTACGATCGCCATCTGCTAAAA
>JBDTEI010000312.1:0-21476 GCA_039922675.1 Microcoleus sp. | reverse complement strand
CAAATCAGCGATCGTCCAGTCCCATCTCGATCTCAAATCAGCGATCGCCAAGTCCCATCTAGATCTCAAATCAGGGATCGCCAAGTCCCATCTAGATCTCAAATCAGGGATCGTCCAGTCCCATATCGACGGCAAATCAGCGATCGCCCAGTCCCATCTCGATATCAAATCAGCGATCGCCAAGTCCCATATCCTCGCCAACTAAAGGCAAAATTGTCTCGGCTCAAATACCGCAACATTTTGTGTTTAATTGCGGGGGTGATCGTGCTCTTTTGGCTCGTTACAATGCCCTTCAGAACTCGCCGCCCCCCAGAACCGCCAGTCATCTTGCCTCAAGAGGCTACCTCGCCGCCGACAATTCCAACATCGGAAAATTTAGTCGCTCGTCAAAGCGAGCCTACCTTCAGTTACAACATCAAAACACCTCCAAATTTAGTTTACTCTGAAGAATTGCAAGGGATTGTTGATGAAGCTGTGAAGATTGCGACCAGCAAAGGATTGCCCGCAGAACGGCTATCAATTAGCTTAATTGATGTCAGCAATTCCAAAAACCACAGCTTCGCCGGATATCTAAATCAAACTCTCAGATTTCCTGCTAGCGTTGCCAAGTTATTTTGGATGGCCGCCTTTTACTCAGCCATAGAAAAAGGCAAAATTACGGAAAGAGAATCTACCTTTAAGAACGACCTAGAACAAATGATTGGCGTCTCCAACAACGATGCTGCCAGCAGGATTTTAGACACAATCACCGATACCAAATCCGGCGGAACGCTCACCGGAGAAGAGTTGCAAACATGGCTGCAAAAACGCACGCAAATTAACTCATTTTTCCAGTCAGCGGGCTACAATGATATTCGTATAAGCACCAAAAATTATCCCATACACTATTTAAGGCAAGAACAGCCAGTTGGTCGCGACTTGCAATTGCGGGGCGATGCTTCCCAGCCGATTCGCAATCAAGTCACTAGCGATCAAGCCGCCAGATTAATATATGAAATCTATACTAGGCAAGCTGTTTCCAGCATCGCCAGCCGCAAAATGGCTTACTTGCTGACGAGAGACTTAGACCCCAAAGCTTGGAAAAAAGACCCTAGCAACTCGATACAAGGATTTCTGGGCGAATCTTTACCAACTAATATTTATTTTGGTTCCAAAGTTGGCTATACCTCTACTTCCCGCAGCGAAGTGGCATTTGTCAGAACTTTGGACGATCGCGCGATTTATATCTTAGCTGTTTTTGCCGACGATCCGGCTTATTCCAAGGACGAAACAGCATTTCCGGCCATTTCGCGATACGTGTTCGATCGGCTAAATGCTCGTGGGCCCAGTGCGATCAAACAACCACAATAAAATTGGTTTGTAATCAGGACTTTGGTTCAATACGCTTGGATGCAGACGGCGGTTTCAACCGCCTCTATACAAACGATATCCACTCCCAGCGGACTAAGAGAGGATAACTTCAGTTGACAGTTGACGGCGACCTCTACCTAGCAGGAAGAGGATTGGAGTAATCAATAGTCTGATTTTAATTTCCCCCGATCAGGGTTCCGGCTTTAAACCAATTCTTTCGGGTAATTTTAACCGCCCACTTTTCAACCCGCTCTTCTAGGGTTTTACCTGTATAGACGCGATTTCAACTACCGTCTTATTTTTCATCAACTGGGGCGAAAGGATTCGAACCTCTGAATGGCTGGACCAAAACCAGCTGCCTTACCACTTGGCGACGCCCCAACGTCTTAACCTTCATCATATTAGCACTCAAACACCGGAATCTGTCAAGCACTTTGACAATAAAGTTTAAAAAATGTTTTTGAAACCGATCGCCCGCCAGTTTATTTTTTCACCATAACAGGACGAGCCAAGGGAATTTAAATCCTGAACTCCGCTCCCTGTCATGGTTCCGAGATACACTTCAAACTGCCACCGTGTTTTTCCACCACAATCTGGTAGCTGATAGACAAACCGAGTCCCGTACCCTTACCCACCGGTTTAGTCGTAAAGAAAGGGTCAAATAAGCGCAATTTAGCTTTTTCGACCAATCCCGGCCCGCTGTCGCGAATCCGAATCACCGCAAGTTGACCGATCGACTTTCCTGACTCACCATCCTCCTAGTATCAGCCCACCACCGCCGTCGAGATGGCGATCGTCTTGGGTTCCGGCTGATTTTCCAAAGAGTCGATCGCATTCCCCAAAATATTCATAAATACTTGGTTGAGCTGTCCGGGATAGCACTCTACCTTCGGCAAAGGGCCGTAGTCTTTAATTATCTCAATTCCCGTTTACCTTCAAACAGCTCTGCAAAATCAGCAGGGTGCTGTCAATCCCTGCGTGAATGTCCAACGGCTTCATCTCGGCTTCGTCGTGCCGCGCGAAGTTCTGCAGAGACAAGACAATTTTGCGGATGCGTTCGGCTCCCAGATCCATTGAAGACAGAATTTTCAGCAAATCCGGCACTACAAAATCAAGATCGATTTCTTCGCTTTTGTCGTAGATTTCCTCCCCGGCTCCAGGTTGTCGCTGTGGATTGAAGGAATTTTTAGGGAGTTCGCTCGCAGATTCGGCAGCAACCGATGTTTTTTACAGGGCAATTGCCCGGTCAAATTCCTATCCCAGGGCAAACTCTTTGGGAAATTGGTCGATCGCGCGATCGCAAAAATTCAGGTAACAGTGCGCCAAAGTGCGATCGATACCTAGCTGCGACTTCAACCAGTGGCCGTCAGCGTCAATCAAACTCAACAAAGCAATAGGAGTTCGACTCATCCTTCTGGCCAAGCCGACCAAATCGTCAAAGCAAGCCTCCGGATCGGAACCCAGAAGTTGATACAAGTCGATGCGCGAGAGATCGAAGACTATTTTACCAAAAGGCAAGGGTGCTTTCATCATGTATAACTGCCCATCTAGTTGCTGGCAACCCCAATTATCAATACTTTGGAGAAAAACGAGCTATGAATTTTCTACCGGGAGACTGTGGGCGCAAGTCTCGCGCAGACTGCTTGCGCTCAACTCAGACCAACCTCTTGACTGACATGGAAACTTTTGAGTTATGGGAGTTAGATCGCCGCAGCTATAATACTGTAGAAATTATACTTTTAGTTGACTATGCTTTTGACGTGCCAGATGCTGGGTGAATCTAAGAGCCTCCGTGGGGAGGAAGCACCCCCTCAAAAATATATGGCGAATAGCTTACATGAATTTCTTAATAAGTTTAATAGTATTATTTTAACAGACTGATCTAATCGTGGGTAGCAGGCTTGCTGGTAGATTAAAATAATTGGTTTGTGCCACAATACCAGTGTCGTTTACCTGGCTGTTCCGCAGGCAGCTAAAGTTAGGAGATCAACTACAAAATAGCCAAATGTTAAATTTTGTAACAATAGTTATTCAAACTCCACCATCGAGGGTTTATGGGTTGGGATGCACATTTTGTAACTCTTGTCATCGCCGATCGACTCCTCTAGCAATCCCTTTTTGAGAGTTTGAGGTCAAAAAAACCGGGTAAGGTTTCTACTAACGCTCCAACGGAGTTGGCAATTATTTCGCAGAAATCACTCTCAAAAAATGACGGCGGGAATTATGTTTTCTATTCTCAAGAACTACAAATAAACCGGGAGAAGAATATGTCTGCAAGTAGCAGTCAATTACCAACTATTTTGGCAGTTGATGATAGCGTCGTGATGCAAGGACTTGTCAAAAAAGCCTTAAGCAAAGAGTTTCGAGTTCTCGTGACAGACAATGCCGTGGATGCTTTATCAACGATTTATCACGAACAAATTTCTGTTTTATTGCTGGATGTTTCGATGCCTGGGATTGACGGATTGGAACTCTGCCGCACCGTGCGCAGCTTGCCTCAATTTCAGAATTTGCCGATCGTAATGCTGACAGCGCGAGATGGAGCCTTTGATAAGGTACAGGGGCGTTTGGCAGGAGCAACCGAGTATTTAACTAAGCCCTTTGATGCGGACAAGTTGCGCGAAGTAATTGGTAAGTTTATCAATCTCGAATCATAAAAGAAGACTCAGCGGTTGAAACCGTATCTATACGAGCTTGCACCCGACGGGAGCTGGTTGAATATCAGAGCATTCAAATGACGCTTTACGTTATTCTCTTGGGCCCGCGTCGGCGGACATGGTTTGACAAGAAGCGGTTTCAATCGCCCTCTGCATCCACCGCCATATTCTCCCTAAGTCCTAAATTTTTAATTTCTCCAACAGTAGAGGAGCGATCGCACTAACGGGTAAAACGTGCTCGGCCGCACCAAGGGCGATCGCCTCTTTCGGCATTCCGAACACAACACAACTGGCCTCATCTTGAGCAATGGTCAAGCCGCCACGTTGGGCGATCGCCAACATACCATCAGCACCGTCTCGGCCCATTCCTGTTAGCAAAACTCCCGCCGCCGCCCGACCGTAAAAATTAGCAACTGACTTAAATGTTACCGTTACAGAGGGGCAGTGTCCCGCCACAGGAGCAGCTTCCGAATAAATAAAACGCCCTTGAGCATCCAATTCTAAATGACGTTTTTCGGGCGGAAAATAAACAACACCAGCTTGCGGCAATTCCCCCAAACCCGCTATTTTTACCGGCAGTTTAGATTCAAAACCCAACCAGTCAACTAATCCCTGCAAAAATCCTTCACTGATGTGCTGGATGCAAATTATCGGCACAGGCAAATTAACTGGAAACTGCGAAATAATCGAGTGCAGCGCTTGTGGCCCGCCTGTAGACGCGCCCACAGCCAATAACTTAATAGTTTGAGACTTAAGATTTTTGCTGGATAATTGATAATGTTGCGTTGGTAGTGGATTGATTTTTTTGATTTGGCGATGATCGCCTGTTTCGATTCCTCCCAGCCTTTGATGCCGCGTAAATACTTTAACTCCTGACAAAACTTTAACTTTAGCGATTAATTCATTCGCCAAGCGATCGTAATCTGACGCCAACCCGCCAATGGGTTTCGGAAAAACATCTAATGCACCTGCTTTCATAAGTTCAAATACATTTTGAGTATCCTTTGCTTGTACAGAAGCACTAATTATTAAAATTGGTCGTGGGTATTTCTTCATCACTTCCTGCGTGAACTCTAACCCGTTCATTTGTGCCATATTCAAATCCGTACAGATGACTTCTGGCTGAAGTTTCGGGATTAATTCTAGGGCTTCTAAGCCGTTACAAGCGGTTCCGACAACTTGGATTTCTGGCGAAGCATCTAAAATGCGCTTGAGAACGATCGTAGCTACTGGGGAATCTTCAACTAACAATACTTTAATGGGCGACAACATCATACCATTTGAGATTTTAGATTCTAGATTTTAGATTCTAGATTTTTTTCGGTAATGGATAATTGAAATTGGGAATTGGGAATTGAAATTGGGAATTAATAAGTAGTAATTTGTCATTGGTAATTGTAAGTCAAAATGGGGAATTGAGCCTAATTCCTTCTTGCATTCTCCTTTTCCTTCCATTCCCTTCGACAATTAAACTAACCTTTTCAAGGTCTCGATTAATACATCTTGATTGAAAGTGCCTTTAGGAATATAAGCATTAGCGCCAGCATCAGCCCCTCTTTTTCTATCTTCATCCGACGCCAAAGATGTCACCAAAATAATCGGCAACTCACTATATTCTTTTTGCTGACGAATTTTAAGAGTCAGTCCCAAACCGTCCAAATTAGGCATTTGTACGTCAGAAATCAGAGCATCAAAATAGCGAGTTTTTAATTTATTGAAAGCATCCAATCCGTCCACTGCTGTCACCACTTCATAACCTGCACCTTCCAGGATGCGCTTTTCTTGAGTGCGGGTAGCGATCGAATCTTCTGCTAAAAGTATAACTTGTTTTCGGCTGACTGTCTCAATGGGCGATCGCGCACTCCCAACTCCACGCGACAAAACTTGCTTACGTACAGATTTTATCAAATCGTGGGGATTGAGTACCATACAAACTTCCCCCGTCCCCAGAATCGTTGCACCAGAAACATTTCGCACCCGTTTCAGCAATTGACTTTGAGGTTTGATCACGACATTCTGTTCGTCAATCAAAGCATCTATAAATAATCCTAATCTTTCCTCCCCAACTTTCAAAACAATACAAGACATTTTGGGATTATTTGAATTCCGGGACTCTCCCTCTATTTTTTGCTTCACTTCTCTCCAATTTCCCCGTCTCCACTCCCGATTTTTAGGTAGCCAGTCTCTATTATTTAACTCCAGTAAATCAGCCAAATAAGCAACTGATAGCGGCTGAGAATTTGAAACTATAGTTGCCTTACCTTCGACGGCAAAAATCTCAGACTTAGACACCATTTTGGCATTTTCAATAAATTCAATGGGTAGCGCGTAAGCCAGACCTTCAACCGCTATAATTAATACATTTGCAGTAGCAAGTGAGGTGCTGAGTTGCAGCCGGAAAGTGCATCCTTTTCCCAAGACTGATTCAACTTGAATACTACCTTTTAGTGCTTCAACATTAGTCCTAACTACATCTAAACCCACCCCTCGTCCCGAGATTTCAGTAACAAATGTTCTGGTTGAAAAGCCAGGAGCAAAAATCAACGATTGAATTTGGCTTTCTGTCATCGCACCGAGTTCTTCCGGCGTGCAGATGTTGCGTTTGACAGCAGTTTGTTTAATACGATCGAGATTCAGCCCCAGACCATCATCAGCAACTTCAATGATAATATTGCTAGCAGTATGATAGCCTTTAATCCGGAGAGTAGCCACGGGAGGTTTGCCGAGGTTTTTGCGATCGGCTGGCGTCTCAATTCCGTGGTCGATCGCATTCCTAATCATGTGCATTAAAGGGTCTTTCATTTCTTCTAAAATGCGTTTATCAGCTCTAGTTTCCCCACCTTCAATGACTAATTTAACCTCTTTTCCTTCCCGCTTAGCCAAGTCTCTAACTGATCGGGGAAATAGATTAAAAATAGTGGACAAAGGCAGGAGTCTGAGAGTGCGAATTCCTGACCCTAATTCCTCCGCAATTAATTCGAGTCTGGCAGTATCTTCATCAACTCGATTTTTCAAACGATTTACTAGAGTTCCCAGACGTTCTAAACGTTCTTCAGTACGCTGGTAATAACTCTGTAACTGCATGATGAGCGCGTTTTCTTGAAAACCATTTTTGTTGGATTCTATCTGATGAAAAGCCAACCGATTCATAAAAGCTTCTCTGCTCCAAGTTTCCCACAAGATTGTCAGTTTTTCGATATCAGCAAGTCGGTGTACTAACCGAGTTTTTGTAACAGTAAGTTCCCCCGATTGAGTCATTAAATCGTCTAAATTTTTGGTAGCAACACGGATTGTTTCGATGCGGTAAGACGAACTAGAAGAACTGCTAACAGTGGGTTGGGAAGCCGATGCAGCAGCGGGGCCAGAAGCCCTAGGCATTTTTTGAGCTCGCAGGAGCAATTCTTGCTCAGATTGTAGAGTCGAAAAAGAGTAATTTTTATCTAAATTAGTGGCGGAATAAGTTTCACTATTTGTTTCTGGTTGCGAAGTTGGCAAATCAATAAATTGCATTTTTATTAATTCTTCTTCTGGTAGTTTTGAAGATTCTGTTTCTACTATGGGGGCGGCGGGCTGGGGATTGTTAGAAGCGCCCATCATGCTAGCGAGTACGTAAAATGTATTGACACCGGAGTCTTCACCCATGACGGCTTCGTGAACGAGTTTGCGGATGGCGTCTAAACCTTGCGAAAGTCGATCGCTAATCTCTGAATTTAGTTGAGTCTCTCCCCGCTTGACACCTCCCAAAATATGCTCTATTTGATGAGCTAAAGATGCGACATTTTTTACCGCCAGCATCCCCGCATCACCTTTCAGGGAATGAGTTTCCCGCAGTAATTCTTCTAACTTAGCTGAGTCCCCCGGGTGTTGTTCCAAGTACA
Organism: Microcoleus sp.; assembly: GCA_039922675.1. Taxonomy (GTDB): domain Bacteria; phylum Cyanobacteriota; class Cyanobacteriia; order Cyanobacteriales; family Microcoleaceae; genus Microcoleus. Next base: position 13,591 of record JBDTEI010000312.1, on the reverse strand, counting down.
GCAATCCATCATCTAGTTTCTGCAAGTGTTCTTCACTAGCAATTTTAAATACATCTCGGAGTTCTTCATCTTCAATTATCATAGGTGTTTGTGCGTAATTAGTAATCGGTCATTAGTAATTGATCATTGGTCATTGATCATCGGTAATCGGTAATCGGTAATTCTATGCGTTACATCCGTTACACAATTCGTTGCCGAATTTCCTTTTTACACTACAGACTTAAGAGTTAAAGCAGCTTCATTAAGTTTTTGAGTACCTACCTTGACTTGATTAATGCCGCTGATACTTTGAGATGCAGTGCGGTTGAGAGAGTTCATTTCATTAGCTACTTGCCCGATCGCGATCGCCTGCTGTTTAATATTAAAAGAAATTTGTTGATTGCTAGTAAACACCAGATTGCAAGCTTCCCGAACCCCCGCAAAAGCTTCTGCTGTATCCTGCGCTGTTTTTACCCCTGCCACGACTGTTTTGCGGCTTTCTTCCGTTGCTTTCATCGTCGAGTCGATCGCGCCCTTAATTTCTGGAATAATACCATTAATCTTTTGCGCAGCTTGTTGGCTTTCATCTGCTAATTTACGAATCTCGCTGGCTACCACGGCAAAACCTTTGCCATACTCGCCAGCCCTGACAGCTTCGACAGCCGCGTTGAGAGCCAGCATATTAGTCTGAGTGGCTAAATCGCTAACTGAATTTGCCAAAGCCGAGATATTACCAATCTGAGTCGTGCTATCCCCCAGACGCTGATTTTGCTGAGAAATCGCCGCCACAGCTTGTCTAAGACTCAGCATTTGATTGAGAGTTTCCTCAACTTTTTGAGTACCTTCTTCCGCCAGGGTTAAAGCTTGGCGAGCGGCGGCGGCAACAGCCTCAGCTTGCTCGGCTATTTGCCGAGAAGATATGCCCAATTTTTCTAAAGTTGCAGTTGTTTCATTGACGGAAAGAAATTGCTCGCCTACGACTTGCTCTTGTTCGTTCATATTAGATAATATTTGCATTGAGAATGACGATATTTGATAGATTAGTCTCCGAATCAGCTTAATTAGTTGTTGCAGCACAAACAATCCTAATGCCAGCACAGTCCCCAGGGACAATACAGTAATAATAGTAGCTATTTGTTCCAAAACAAAAACAGAAGCAAACAGCGAACTTTTTGGTGCTTGATTCACAATCACTAGAAATTTTTTGTTATTGTTTTTTGTCGAAAAAGCTGTATTATAGGTAATAACTCGATCGCCGATGTCAATATTACCTTTGCCACCGGAAAGTATTTGTTTCACTACCTCTGGCGAATAATCTTTGTGGATATTTTCATTAGTTTTTCTTTCAGCGCCCCATTCTTTTTTAGAATTGGGATGGTAGATATAGTTACCATCTTGATTTAACATAAAAGCTTGCTCTGAATTGTCATGATTGATATTTTTAACTATATCGATCATATTTTTGCCCAAAGAATTAGCAATCAAAATGCCTTTTCTTTCTCCTTTGGTATTAAAAACAGGAGTGGCATGGCGAATTGTTGGCTTGTAAGGAATTTCTATTTTACCGCGCTCCTGATTCAGATTGAATTGGGACACATAGATTTCGCCAAGTTTTAACTTCATAGTTAAGGAAAAGTAATCCCTATGAGCTTTATTTTCCAGTTCGGAATTTGGAATAATCTTAATAGTTTTCCCGTCATAATCTAGCCGCACGAGTTCGTCACCTTTCTCATCTATATAACGCAACTGCATATAATATGGCTTAACTTCCATCATTGATGCAAATGTGCTTTGCATTCGATCGACCCAATTTTGATAAGTTGAATTAGTTTCTTTGTCTATTCCATTTTTATCTCTAGCTCTAATTATTCCTTGAATAGGGGGAGATTTGCTGAAGAACAAAACATCGTAACTGATATTTTCTAGTTTGTTAACAATTTGCTCTCCGCTGGAGGCGACACTTTCAGCAAGATTGCTTAAGGCTAAGGTTTGCAGTGCTGCTGTGGAAGAGGAAATTCCATACCAGCCTAAAATAGATACTGGAATCAAGGTACTTAAAATTAAAAGCAGCAGTAGTCGGTGTTGGATTTTTTGAAAAAATTTATTGAGCATTGGTAATGGGGAATTGGTAATGGAGAATTAGGGATGAGAAATTGGGGATGAGGAATTGGTAATGGGGAATTCATCTTCTTTCTTTCTTCCTCCGAAACCTTCTTCCTTGAAAAGACTTCTTGCAAAAATCTTCGAGTCATAGAGCAACCGCAGATATCGGGCAGATGCAACACCGATTGACGCAGATGGTTTCAGGGTATTTTCGGATTTTTGCAAGAGATCTAATATCTGACTAAACTACTGATTTTAAATTTTGGGCCGCACCGATCACTATTCTAAACAACAGATTTTAAATCTAAAGCAGCTTCATTTAATTTTTGAGTGCCGACTTTAGTTTGAGTGATGCCGCAAGCGGTTTGTGCGGCTGCTTGGTTGAGGGAGTTCATCGCTTCCACCACTTGTTCGATCGCAATTGCTTGCTGTTTGGCATTCAGGGAGATTTGCTGAGAACTCAAAACCACATTGTTAATTGCATTAGCTACTCCAGCAAATGCTGCGGCAGTTTCCTGGGCGATATTTACGCCAGAGTCTACAGTTTTAGTCCCTTCATCTGTTACCATGACTGTTGAGTTAATCGCTCGCTGAATATCCGCAACTAAGAGATTAATTTGTGCGGCAGATTTTCTACTGCGATCGGCAAGTTTGCGAATTTCTGACGCCACAACGCCGAAACCCTTGCCGTGTTCGCCCGCCCGCACTGCTTCGACAGCCGCATTTAGCGCTAACATATTAGTCTGATTTGCCAAATCGCTAACTACAGTTGAGATATTGCCAATGCGATCGGTTTGCTCACTCAACTGCATAATTTGCCCTTGCATATCCTGCACAGTCGTTTTCAGCGTTGCCATTGCTTCTAAGGTTTGTTCGACAGCTTTTGTACCTGCGCCAGCTAAAGTTAAAGCTTGCATTGCTTGACCTGCGGCCGTTTCTATTTGCTGGGAAGTTGCCCTGGAAGATGCACCCAATTCGTCCATTGTCGTAGTGGTTTGATTGACTGAAGCTGCTTGCTGGCTTGCCATGCGTTCCTGTTCTTCAACTGTTGCTGCAATCTGGGCCGAAGAACTGGCGATCGAACTAATTGCGCGAGCGATCGTTCCAGCAATTCCTGCCGAAATCAGCCAAGCCATGCCCGCACCCAACAGCACTAAAAGTACCGAACCAACCACCAGCGTCGATACCAAAAAGCTTAAAGCTTCCTTCGTGCTTTGCGTTTGTTGCTTAATAATTTTTAATTCAGTTTCCCGAAATTCCCGGCTCACTTCTGCAAATTCATTCACAAATTTTGTGTAATTGCCTTTATTAAATAGAGCGAGGGCTGCTGCTGTCTGATTTTGCTGCAATAAGCGAACTATTTCGTTAGAACCATCATAATATTGGTTGACTAGCTTTCGCATCCTCTGCAAACGAGCTTTCTGTTCTAAATTTTTAACGCTCGAATCTACATTAGTCGCCGACTGGCGAGCCAACTCTGCACCTTTTTTAAAATCGCTTAAGAACTGCTTATTTTTATTAACTAAATACCCGCGCATCCCCCGTACCATTTGCTCGGCTCCTGCGGACATATTACTTGTTTCTCCCATGACATTTTCTACTCTTTCCACTTCTTTGAAAGTCTCAAAAACCCGATTTGTAGTGACGAGGACTAGGGCTGGCAAGCCTAAGTAGATAGCCACTGGGACTAGATATCCGAGCAGCATCTTGTTTCTAATGTTTAATTTTTTAATTTTAGCAAACATTTTTTTTTAATTTAAGAAGATAGCATTTCTCTTAGTAAGGTTGTGGTAAGGTTGTGACGCTGCGATAGTCATTGCCAGTCCCGCATTGGTCACAGAAATCAGCCAACAACTTCCGCACTCGATGCCGTGCAGTGACAGTAGAAAATAGTATCATAGCAAATTCTGTTCTATTACACTCTTTTCTTGAGTGTCGGATCGCACGGACATCGTTTGTGCAGGCGCGACCCACGAGTCCCCCGTATAACATCTTTCTTCAAACCTCCTCATCAACCACAACTCCCCCTTTTGTCAGCAGTTTCTGCAAGTTGAGAACAGCGATGATTTTTTCTTGGTAAAAAGCGGTGCCGCAGAGATATTCGCGGTTGGCAGAATTTAGTGCAACAGGAATAGTCGCAATATCTGCCACATTCAAGTGTATAATATCTAGGATTTCTTCAACGACTATACCGGCGACCAAATCTTCAATTTCAACAACGATCGCCTTTGATAGAGATTTTGTGTCGGCTGACATATTTAAAACATTCCGAATGTCCACTAGGGTGAGAATTTCGCCCCGCAAATTCATATTGCCAATAATGCGATCGGGAGTGCAAGGAATTGGAGTTACTTGGCGAATGTCAGTAAATTCGCGCACTACCCCGAGATTAATACCCAAGTATTCGCTGTTTAAAACAACTACGGCCAGCGATATATTAATTGCTGCGGAATTTTCGCGATCGCTCTGCTGTCTCAAATTGTCAGCTCGCTCTCTAAAAATTTCCTTATGTTCCGCTGTAGCATTCGGACAAAAAATGTGAAGCTTGCCCAAAAATTTAGCATTTTCCGCTAACAATTTTGGCTCTCTTTTTAACTGCAAATTTGCGGTTTCTAGGTTATCTGCTGCGGTTGAAAGTCCTGCATCGCTTGCAGAAACTGGGATTTTTACTTCTGTTTTGTCGGGAGAATATCGAATTAGGCGATCGAGATCGAGCAGCATAATCATATCGGCTTCACAGCGGGCAAATCCAGCTAAAAAATGATGGTGGGTTTCTGCGTTGTCTCGCCCGTAAGATAGCTGGGGAGTTATGGCATCTGCGGGGATCTGCTTAACTTCGTTAACTTGATTGACAATGATCGCAACTCGAATTTCTTGCCATTCTATGACGATCGCACTATCTGTCACATAATACTCCTGCCAAACGTACCCAAAACGGAGATTTAGATCCATCACGGGCAGAATGTCGCCCCTGAGATCGATCGCCCCGACAATATCTTGAGGCGCTTCGGCGATCGGTGTCAACTCCGGGAGAAAGAAAATTTCTCGAACGTAGCCGACTTCTAGACCGCAGAGCAAACCGTTCTGTTCAAATATAAGATACGGCTTAGTTTCCATATTTACTGTGACACTTTATTTAGTAGAACTTACGAAAAACCCATGATTTCTACAATCGTATTCGGTTTGGCAGCGATACAATCACAAAAAACCGGGTTTTTAGATTCTCCCGGCGCGTCAGTTGTTTTTGTTGTACAAGTTTACCAATTTTTTTTGAACATCCATCAATACTTGACTCGCTGTCATTTTTCCCTGCTGCTCGATCGGAGTATGGGGCGGGAGTTGTTTGAGAATATCGCTAGATGAATTGTACATTTTAATAGCTATATTTAGCTTGCCTTCTTTATTGTATATATTCCCCAGTTCGAGATACGCTGAAACAAAATACGGGCAAAGATAAATAACTTTTCTTAAATATATTTTAGCGGTTTCCAAGTCGTCCTGTTCTTCAGCAATCTGAGCTTGTAAATAATAAGGAAATATTGACATACTATCTAGTTTGCTAGCTCGCTTGCAGTATTCGATCGCCTGAGAATACTTGCCTAAATTTGCATAAATTTGAGCTAGCAAATAATCAGCCTCAAAATTTTGAGATTGCAGGTGAAGCGCCTGTTTTGCTTTATCAATTGCCTCAACATAAGCTTTATTTTTAAAACAAGCTTTTGCTTCTAAAATAAGCATCTGAGGCGTTTGGCGATCGGCTTTTTCTGCTGCGAGTGTTGAAGGTAAAGCGGGCGCTTTATTAATCGCCAGATCGCGCTCGACATAGCTAGTTTGCAGCATCTTTCCCAGCCCAGCACCTGATGTTAACAGTGAGCCGACATCGGAAAAATTGCCGTTAGGAAAACTAGCTGATACGGTTTCTCCCGGTAGCAACTGACCGCTGTTGCAGTCCAATTCTTCTCCCTTTCCCGATTCCCCAAATGCTGATTTTACTTTCGATTCTGGTGCAATTAAATAATTTATTTTACCTAGTTCTTCCCCTGGGACATTCTTGGCTTGATAAACAACTGACTCCGGGAAAACCTTTGCTTGAAAATCGTTCATCGTGTGACTGTGAACTTCAGCGTGACCAGTCATTAAATATCCTCCAGGTCTTAGCGTCTTGGCAAACTTTTTCAATACCTGTGAAATATACTTATTTTCAAAATAAACAAAAACATTTCTGCACAAAATCAAATCAATGTTATGAATATCTGTATAAATATTAGGAAAATTATCGGTGGCCAAGTTGACGCTGCTAAAGCTGACAAGTTGGCGTAATTTTGGGTCAATTTCCCACTCGGTTTTACGCCGCTCGAAATACCGATTTTGCAGTTCCGTATCAACTAAGCGAAATGACCAAGGGCTGTAAATTCCCCGCTGCGCTTTTTCTATTGCTGCTTGATTGATATCAGTACCTAAAACTAAAATTTTCCATCTGTCCCAATCAGAAATTAGCTGTTTTAAAACAATTACTAAAGAATAAGGTTCTTCACCAGTCGAACAGCCTGCACTCCAGATTCGGAGTGTTGGCTTAATTCTCAAGGTTTCGTGCAATTTTATTTTGTGTTCGATTAATTCCGGAAAAATGACTTTTTCTAGGAGCGAAAATTGTCCTTTGTCCCGCATGAAATAACTTTCGTTGGTTGTCAGCAGCAGGGCGAGTTGGTGCCATTCGTTTTGACTTTCCAGACTCGCAGCAGCTAAGATTTGATAATAATTATCGGGTAAGGCTATTTTTACAGCTTTCATCCGAGTCAAAAGTTTTTGAGTCAAACCCGATCGATCTTGCGGGCGAATTTGTAAACCAGTGTGAACCGTAATTAATTGAATAAATAGCTGAATTTGTGCATCATTCATATCAACTCCGGTAAATATGTTTATGTATAATCTGTTATTATTGGGAATTGGGAATTAGCCCGATCGCACTTACAGAAAAATCATCCCAACAGAGATAATATCATGTCCGGTCGATATACCACAAGATTCGGATCTAGGCTGTGCATGACGCTACAATAATGATTAATTTAGCCCAGATGATATCAAAGGCAGCAGGTAGAAAACAGACAGCAGCATGAAAAAAATTCAGCCGTTTGCCTTCTACCTGCTGCCTTCAAGCGGTAAGGTGCGCGGTGCGCACCTTACATAATGGCGGTTCTAAATCCAGGGCTGTTTAAGCTGGAAAAATCCGCAGGCGGCGGTTGGGTTCTTCCCCAAAACTGTGGGATTTTAGGTGATAGTGTTCCACAAGTTCGTGCTGCATTTTGCGGACGTTGGGAGAACGGGGAAGGAGTTCCACCGGCTGTCCCTTGGGAATGACAATTTGCTCTACTGCTAAGCGAGTTTCTTCGAGAGCTTCGAGCTCGTCAGAAGTACCGCTGCGGGCGAATAAGGCGAGGTCTGCCACTTCCGGAGTGCCCGGGTCATCCATGTCCAACAGGCGCCGCAAAGCTCTCGCTACGTGGGGAATCGTGCCAGCTTTGATTGTGTGCAGGGGAACTTGGCGAGTTTTGGCCAAGTGCCTCAATTTTGACTGGTTCCGCACGTTCGATCGCAAAGCCAACACCACGTCAGCACTTTCAATATCCTTCGTCAACTGCACCGGCAGGTTCAGGGTCGAAATCACCTGTTCGAGCTGGTGGCGAGCTATGCCGTAAGGATAAACGTGGAGGGGCAAATCTTCGCCGTTAGGGCCGACATTCTGGGAATAACGTCCCCGGTGCTGCGGTACTGGTTCCACTGACAGGGATTCTTCGAGGAGTTGCTCGAAATACCGAGTCTCAGCCACCGGCGCGCTGTTAGCAGTCTTAGCATTAGCCGCGAATTTCTCGCTGGGAGGGGGCATCGGTACCATTTTGCCGGCACTCCGCCACCCAGAAATCGGTGTGACTGGCCGCATTGCTGATACAGCAGCCGGGCCTGGGCTAGAAGCTGAGATCCCTGGAAAGCGGGCGGGGGGAGATGCTGACTCGCGCTCGATAATTACTTCTCCACTGTCGCTGACGCTTCTGATTTGCTGGTTCGGTTCGCGTCCCCGCAGCAGACTGTCGATCGAATCTGAGACTCGTTCGTGGATTACCCAGCGCTGGCGTTCCAGCATTTCGATCGCAATTTCAAAAGTTGGCGGTGATTTACGTTCCAAAACTGTCTTTTGAGAACCGCGGCGCCTTGCTTCGTCATCTCCCAGCGTCACGGCTTGGATGCCCCCAATTAAGTCTGCCAGAGTCGGGTTTTTCATCAAGTTTTCGATCCGGTTCCCGTGGGCGGTACCGACCAATTGCACGCCCCTTTCGGCGATCGTCCGAGCGGCCAAAGCTTCTAATTCCGTGCCGATTTCGTCAATCACGATCACTTGCGGCATATGGTTTTCCACTGCTTCGATCATGACTTGGTGTTGGAGTTCGGGACGGGAAACTTGCATTCTGCGAGCTCTGCCGATCGCGGGGTGCGGGATATCTCCATCTCCAGCAATTTCGTTGGAGGTGTCGATGATTACCACCCGTTTTTCCAAGTCGTCGGCGAGCACGCGGGCAATTTCCCGCAGGGCCGTGGTTTTGCCGACTCCGGGGCGGCCTAGCATCAAAATTGACTGACCGGTTTCCACTAAATCGCGGATAATGCCGATCGTCCCGAACACAGCGCGGCCCACCCTCAATGTCAAGCCGATAATCTCGCCACTGCGGTTGCGAAGGGCGCTAATTCGGTGCAGGGTTTGCTCGATACCGGCTCGATTGTCGCCGCCGAAGCTGCCGACTCGATCGATACAATACTTGAGGTCTGCTTTGGAAATCGGTGTTTGGGAAAGATGTTCGGCCGAGGATGGAAAACGAGCTTCTGGTCGGCGGCCCAAATCCATCACAATCTCAATGAGATTGTTGCGCTGCGGGTGCTGCTCTAAGGGCTGCCGGATCTCATCTGGCACGATGTCTAATAGTCTGTTGAGGTCGTCTGTAATCTGCATTCGCCTCGGTGTGTTCGGTGACAGTGGACTGTTGACTGTTGACTGTTGACTGTTGGCTGTTGACTGTTGACTGTTGGCTGTTGACTGTTGGCTGTTGACTGTTGACTGTTGACTGTTGACGCATCGGTAGGGGAGAAACCCGGTTTCTATGAGTTTTGCGTCGAGGAACGAGAAATATAGTAAGAAACCGGGTTTCTGATGTCGCAAGTGCGATCGCGATTTCGCGAACTACAGTTATCAGTTTTTTTGATTAACAACTAACAACTAACAACTAACAACTAACAACTAACAACTAACAACTAACAACTAACAACTAACAACTAACAACTAACAACTAACAACTAACAACTGATTACTGACTAAAATTCTTTGATCTGGGAAACTAAAGAACGAGCTAAACTCACGGCCTGCCAGAGAAGTTCTGGGACGGCTTCGAGCTGAGTCAACCGAGGTATTTGAGCTTCGGTTGCGCTGCAAGCGGCTGCCACCGGAACGGCATAAGCTCGATCGGTTTGCATGGTTTCTAATTGTTCTAAAATTGGTGACAGCAAAACCCTGGCATAGCTGCCGTAAGCTACACCTGCAATGTATTGGACAGGGGGAAATGACAAATTTTTTCCGCCATCCTTCATCAGTCCAGAGGCTCTGAGTTTGCTGACAGTGTGAGCATTAGTGCCACCTGCAAGTTGCACGTATCCCGGCAACTGGGCAGCCAAAACTTTTTGACCGAGTTTGACCGCGGCTCTAGTAGTTCCTATTCCGATATCTCCACTCATCGGCCTACCGTCGGTTTGCCAAATTAGGGGACAAGGAAGGGGGGAAATTATTTGATAGAGTGTCCGCAAATAATCAATCAAACCGTCTCCATCGGGGCAACTAATTGCTATTACTTTGAGTTGATCTACCCAGGGAACGATGCTCGACCAAAGTCGCGCAAAATCTGCCTCTCTGCCTACTTGCGTGTGGATTTCTAGGGCGTCCGCACCGGATTGCAAGATTAAAGGTGCGATCGCGGCGGGAGCAGACACGTAAGAACGAGTATAAATTAATTGACTCGGACAAACTGGCAGACAGCGACCGCAGCCATAGCACTGCTGGTCTATCACCCCGGAAAAACCATTACCAGCACTCTGAAAAACTATTGCTTCGGCTGGACATATTTTTTCGCATGGCCGCCAGCAGTCCACCGGACATTCGGCTGGGTTAAATTCGGCTTTGCGAAAATGCGGGTCTTCCCCATCGTTTAAACTCACCATCAGCAAGGGCAAACCTTGGTCGCCAAATCTGAGGTTTTGACTTTTTGCCTGTAATTCGCTGGCAACTTGTAGGGCTTCTTTTGCTGCTGCGACGGCGGCGGGATCTGCCGCGACATCGATACAGTCAGCACCTGCTAAGGTGTAAGCCAATGTGAGATTCCGAACCGCCGGCAGGTGTTGAAAGCTCGCCCCACAGATCAACTTGAACCAGCGGCCGCTTTTTAATGAGTTTAGGGGATGATAATTTTCTGTCACCCTTATATGCTAATCCTTTCAACTAAAAATTACTACGTGAAAATTTTTATTTTATTTTTAAATTTCGGCTGATACTACCCAGAAACGCTACTGATAGCAGTAAATATGGCGCTGTTGGCTCTATATGTAGAGTTGGGGCTTAATTTTTTTTAATTTCATTTTTTGAGAGCGGTGGCCCAGGGGCGATCGGATTTTAGATTTTAGATTGGGAATTTCAAATGATGACTATTTTAAAGCAGACTCTCAAAACTAGCATATTTTGGCGATTTTAGCAAGAAGAGCGTAGGTTATATTTCAATACAGTTTACTTAAGACTATTTATGCCCCGGAGATCCCCCTAAATCCCCCGGATAGTCGGGGGACTTTGAGAGGATTCTTGTCCCCCCCTTTTTAAGGGGGGGTTAGGGAGGATCTGTCTTAAGTGAACCGTATTGGGTTATATTTAACTGGTTCCCAGGCACTGCTGGTAACGAGTATAAAACGACGTTTTTAAACGGTCTTAGGCTTAATTTGATATCAATGTTTCCTCCCTGACTAGAATTATATTTATCGACGTTAAGAAAGCGATTTAACTAGCTATCATGCTTGCTCAGGCGCTTATAAACCGTAGCCAAAGCATTGCTATCCCCCACATTCCCCGGAAACAAAACAACGGGTAAATTGGGAAACAGAGGATGATTTGACTCGGTTTTGACCACCGAACAACCTGCGATAATTTGACCGATTTGCCGGACACTTTTGAGCGACAAACCGGTACTCAAAACATCGTTGGAAGTGATGCCACCCTTGCTAATTAAAAACCCGATATCCGCAGGCAGTCCCCGCACGACATCCATCAACAAAGCAGAAACGTCAGCTCCAAATTTTAAGCGGACTTCTGCATTTTCAAATTTTAGTTCTTGGCGGCTAGTATAAATTACAGGCGTTTTACCGTCGGCGTGAGCGGTGCGGACTTTTTCGAGAGTTTCATCAAGCATTTGGGCGCGATACTCTGGTGAATCTTCTAGCAAGTGAGATACATCTATTTCAATACTAACTGTATTGGGTTCTTCTAACAAGCGTTCCAATTGATCTGTAGTTTTCTTAACGTGGGAACCAACTATTACTGCACCCGGTTTGCCGTCCTTCACGTATTTTGCCATTTCGTCCGCGGCTACTGGCTGGTGGCCGATGTCAGCTAAGGAAGTTAAAATACTCGCCCCGCTGCGGAATAAAAACTTTTTGCCTTTACTGGCTGCATCCAGAATGTGTTTGGCAAATGTGTTTAAATCGCCTTGGCTTTCGCCGTCAACAACTGCACATTGGTTGTCTGTCATCTCCATCAGTCGATCTAAACTTCCGTAGCGGATGTCTGCGAGTAAAATGCGATCGACTGCATCAGCATGGATCCGACCTTTGGTTTTTTCTTCTACGTAGTCTGGCAGGTAACTGTGACTGTATCCGAAGACTGAATCTTTGGCAAATTCGGTTTTGTGAACGGGGGTTGCGACGCTGTTAACCATGAGGTAGTGCACGCTATTGCGAGTAATTCTGCCTCCTTCAAAAAAGGCGGGAATTAGAAAATGAGCGTCGAAGGGGCCGAGTTCTTCGGCGATCGCGTCGGTTTCGATCGGATAGTGGCCGCGCAGGGTAGAATCGGAACGGCTAACGATTAGGAAGTCTGCGATTTCTTCGCTGGCGATCGCCTTTTTAAGATTTTGGCACACTTCGCGGGTGACGGAGGCTGCTTTTTCGGGAGTTAGCGATCGAGTATTTGTCAGTATAAAGAAAATCGGGGACTTGTCCCGCAGTCCCAAACGCAGGGTTTCTACGTCCCAACGTGTCAGCAGCAAGCAACTGTGCACGGTTTGAGAACCTGTCGGATCGTCGTCGAGAACTATAATCTTGGGTTTGCTAGAAGACATACTGACCTTGTTGTTAACGTCACCTTTCCAAGATATCCTTACCTGTTACCTAACAGGTAAAAATTTATAATTATGATTTTTCTTAACAATTCTCATGATTCATGAATTTTAAAATAGGTTTGAGTTTGATCGCTTCAGTAAGGTGCGCGTTGCTACCAAATAAAGCGATCCGTGCGCATCCTACTAATATTTTCCATTTTTTCAATTAGCAGCGTTTCGGTCTTGTAACTTTTTCATTTCTGCTTGAACTCCGATCGCTAGCTGCAAAGCTTCGTTAAGCAATCGCCCCGGCTGGCTCGATCTATCGCTAATCTGCAAAGCATTCAAGGTTCTCAAATTATTGGCAAATAGTTCTGAGTTAGTTGCGACAAATTTTTTATTTTCCCTCAGAATTCTCTCGGTTTTCAAAGCTCGAACTAAATCGTTTCTGATGAGCTGCAAGGCTTCAATAACTTTAGAGCGATCGCCGATTTTGACTTCCGCATTGCCAGCATCTTCTATTTTGTCATTTATTTCGATCGCCTCAATTATACCATTATAGCGATCGACATCATCAAAAAGATTAATTAAATCTTTGTTTTGGCTGCACCAAATTTTCCAAGCATCCTCAAAGATCAAACCAGCGATCGCAGCGAGGTGGAGGGCCAACCAAAACAAATAAGCCCTAGGAAATATCGCCACCAGCAGCCAACAACTGATTAGTACCAAAACAATTAAACCGACTGTTTTCAAAGCTTCGTGGGCAAACTTAGTCGCACTCGCCGGCCGGTATAGGCGATCGGGCCCCGCGCCGCTGAGGTGCTTGAGCTCACCGACAGTAATTTCTAATCCCTGAATGTCAGCTCGCATAAATCTTCACAAATATTTGTCAAATATAAAGTTTTGTGGTAGAACAAAAGCCTCGTCTACAATAAATCTAACACTTTTTTCAACCAAAACTCCACTATGTCCGCACGCCCTATCTACCTCGACAACCACGCCACAACCCCCGTAGACAAACGAGTAGTTGATGCGATGCTGCCGTATTTTACGGAACAATTCGGCAACGCAGCCAGCATCAACCACGTCTACGGCTGGGAAGCAGAAGCAGCGGT
>JBDTEI010000311.1:0-9682 GCA_039922675.1 Microcoleus sp. | reverse complement strand
ACGAAGATAAAGAAGCCGAAGTCAAAGCCGCCTACTGGAACTGTCCTTGCATTCCCATGCGCGAGCGGAAAGAATGTCACTGTATGTTATTTCTGACGCCAGATAACGATTTTGCTGGAACTAATCAGGAAATTGGCATGGATCAGCTTCAAGCTGTCAGAGAGACTATGTAATCGGTTAAGTAGGCGGTCGTGAAATTGGCAGCAGTTTTGAAAACAGGTCGTAATTTTTCCTGTTTTAAAGACTTAGCTATTAACAAAAACCGATCGCCGCCTACTCAATCCCCAATCCCCAATCCCCAATCCCCAACCGAATGACAGAGGAAATGCCGATCGAGTTTTGGCAAGGTATCGAACAGTTTAACAGCCAAGATTTTTACGCTTGTCACGATACTTTAGAGGCTTTGTGGATGGAATCGGGCGATCCCGAAAAAAAGTTTTATCAGGGAATATTGCAAATTGCCGTCGCGCTTTATCACTTAAGCAATCAAAACTGGCGCGGTGCAGTAATCTTGCTAGGCGAAGGTATAAATCGGCTCAGTTATTATCAACCGAGTTATGGCGGAATTGCTGTTGAAGATTTGCTCGGACAAAGTGCTAAACTTTTGATCACTTTGCAACAAGCTGGCCCGGAAGCAGTAGCTAATTTTCTACCGTTGTTCGCAGATACAGAAGTTGCAGGCTTACATTTGCCATACATTATAAAATTAGAACAAACTTAAATATAGCGGTTCTGAATTAAGTGAGGTACGCGGCAGAACAAGGTTTCCAACTTAAACACAAGACTTTCCTAAACCGAATTTGTAACTCTCCAAAGAGGGTTTGGTGCTAGTATTATGATTAAAAACAAAGGTGATGGACGCCCATAACGTAATTCGTAAATTACCAAACCAAAAACCAAAGCGTACCTGATTTTACACCATTCGTGCTATAGAATAAAACTAGAACAATAAATTCTTGGATACCATTTTATTTCCTTATTTTGTTCTATCCTTCGGAATGCAAGTCCTTATTGACTAAAAGCCACGCCAGAGAGGACAGAAGTCCGAACGATCAAACCGCAGGCAGAGGACAGAAGTCCAAACGATCGAACTGCAAATCAACAAAACAGGCAGTGAAAGTGGCTGTTGTCTTGCTAGGATAATTGGTTGACGCTCTCGGGCCAGTCGATCGACCTGCCCGAGAATCTTTCTGGCCGTTAATTAAGATAAAATACCTAACCGATCGGGTGTGGTGGATGTAATCTCCGTAGAGAAAAATCTGGGAGTGAGATAATCCCCTTCAGCAATTTCACAAATTTTGAGGCTTGCAAGCTATGATGCCCTCCGCTAAACTACTCAATTCCCGCATATTCAAAGGATTATCGCTGCTGTTGCCGCTGACTCTGGCCGGCGCGATCGCCTCTCCAACCTACCCGCAAGCTGCCCCGCCCCGCACTCTTTCCGTGCGATCGGACATTCAAGAAGCAGACTCAAAAACCGGCATCGTGACAGCCCGCGGCAACGTCCAAATCAACTATCCCGCCCGCCAAATACAAGCAACCGCAGCTCAAGCTCAATACTTCAGCCGCGAGCGCCGGATCATTCTCAGCGGCGACGTGTACGTATTGCAGCAGGGCAACAGCCTGCGCGGCGAAACCGTGACATACTTAATCGATGAAGGGCGGTTTATTGCCCTGCCAGACAACCCAGGACAGGTAGAATCAGTTTATCTGGTTGCCCCAGAACAAGATGCAGCAGCCCAAAACACGCTCGGCCCCAAACCGGGAGCGGTTAATCCCAATCCCCCTGTTAAACCGCCCGCCAGTCCCGCAACAGCTCCTAAATAACAGCCCCCAATAGCAGCAAAATTTCGCATCGGCAAAAACATACTACTTGGGAGAGATGCGAAATTTCGTATTTTAAATATTCAAAAGTTTGAGAATGTAAAATATCAACTTGAGACTCGATCGCACAAGCCCGAATTCTGGAATTTAACTGGCAAGTAAATCCACCTAATTAAACGTAAAATACGGAGCGATCAAAGGCTTGCTGTGTCTTCCTTCTTCCTTCTTTTTACCTTGATAGAAGTCTTTCATGCCTTCTTCCTTCTTCCTTCTTCCTTCTTCCTTCTTCCTTCTTCTTAGAAGTTGCCTCGGCGAGCATGAAAATTGTACTCGAAAATATTCACAAATCCTACGGAAAACGCCATGTAGTCAGTCGCGTCAACCTTTCAGTAGCCCAAGGAGAAATCGTAGGACTGCTCGGCCCCAACGGTGCCGGCAAAACCACAACATTTTACATCGCCACTGGCTTAGAAAAACCCAATCAAGGAACTGTTTGGCTCAACGATTTAGACATCACTAAATTGCCCATGCACAAACGAGCGGAATTGGGAATAGGCTATCTCGCTCAAGAAGCTAGCATTTTTCGCAACATGAGCGTGCGCGACAACATTTTGTTAGTCCTAGAACAAACTCAAGTGCCGCGCTGGGAATGGAAGGAGCGAGTCGATTTCCTGTTGCAAGAATTTCGCTTAGAAAAAATAGCATCCAGTTTGGGAATTCAAATATCCGGGGGAGAAAGGCGGCGGACTGAACTGGCGAGAGCATTAGCCGCTGGGCGAGACGGGCCGATGTTCCTATTTTTAGACGAACCCTTCGCAGGCGTCGATCCGATCGCCGTAGACGAAATTCAGACGATAATTGCCAAACTGCGCGATCGGCAAATCGGCATCCTGATCACCGATCACAACGTCCGAGAAACCCTCGAAATTACCGATCGAGCCTACATCATGCGAGACGGCCAAATTTTAGCCTCCGGGGCTGAAGAAGAACTTTACAGCAACCCTTTAGTGCGGCAGTATTACCTAGGCGACAACTTCGTGCGATAGTCTTTTATAGCAATCGCCAAGGAGATTAGGAAAGATTTAATTAGGGACGGGTTCACCTAAATATAAATATCCCAGCCCAGATATCTATGAAACCCGCGCCCTCGACTATAAAAACACAAGACAGAATTTGAGAATTTAAATTTTAAATTTTAGCTAGAGGAGCCAACGGCAAAAACGCCAAAGTATGAACATAGCAACGTCCAAATCTTTCAATCCTCTCAACTGGCTGCCGAGAATTTCAGTAATGGACTGGTACATTACCAAAGAACTCATCGGCCCATTTCTGTTTGGCGTCGGACTATTTACATCCGTCGCCGTCACGGTTGGAGCCTTATTTGAATTAGTACGCAGAGTAGCAGAATCTGGCCTCCCCTACGGTGCCGCCCTCGAAATTTTTCTGTTGCAAATTCCGTACTTTGTAGTATTGGCTTTCCCCATGTCAATGCTGCTAGCAACCTTAATGGCCTACAGCCGAATGTCCAGCGATAGCGAACTCATCGCCCTCCGCAGTTGCGGAGTTAGCGTTTACCGACTGATAATGCCCGCAGTCATTATGAGTTTAATCGTTGCCGGCTTCACCTTTGCTTTGCAAGAGTTAGTCGTACCCGCCGCCAGCTACAGAGCTACATTAACTTTAGATAGAGCTCTGAAGCGAGAAAAACCGACCTTTCAAGATAGAAATATTGTCTACACAGAATTTAGCAAACCCGAAAAAGGCGGTGAAGAAGTCCTGTCCCGCTTTTTTTATGCAGAACAGTTTGACGGGAAGCAAATGAAAGGTTTAACAATTATCGATCGTTCCACCCCAGGTCTGAATCAAATCGTTTCTTCAGAATCAGCTACTTGGAATCCCTCAGAAAACACCTGGGACTTTTTCAACGGCACCGCTTATTTAGTAGCTCCAGACGGCTCTTATCGTAATATAGTTAGGTTTCAACACCAGCAGTTGCAACTCCCCCGCACGCCCTTAGATTTAGCTGCTAAAGTTCGAGATTTCAAGGAAATGAATATTGCCCAAGCTTTAGAGCGTTTGGAAATCCTTAAAAACAGCGGCGACGCACCGCAAATTCGCAAACTTAAGGTACGAATTCAAGAAAAATATGCTTTTCCTTTCGTGTGCTTGGTATTTGGTTTAGTCGGAGCCGCTTTGGGAACTCAACCGCGCCGCTCCGGAAAAGGAACGAGTTTTGGTATTAGTGTGGTGGTGATTTTCACTTACTATGTATTTTCTTTCATCACCAGTTCAATGGGCGTGAAAGCTGTTTTGACTCCTATTCTGTCGGCTTGGCTGCCGATCGCATTTGGCTTAGGAATCGGCGGATTGTTGTTGGGACGGGCTGCCTCTAGATAAGTTTTACCAATCAAATTGGTAATTGGTAATCGGTAATTGAGGAAATTCACAGTTGTAGGGTGCGTCGCCTAAGAAAAATCTCTAACTCAATATCGACAATCTCATAGCGACACACCTTATACCATTTCTAAAAAGTCTTACTACAAAAAAGTGTTAGGCTTATTTCCTGTGTCGAGATTTTTTTAGGTGCGTCGCTGTGAAATTTTCTGTCAAATTCAGGGATGCTCAAGGGCGACACACCCTACAGATAAGTCATCCGTTAAATCCGTATTTACGGATTAGCAAAAGTATTGATTTGGCCGCCCCCAATGTAGCGTCCCGGAGTCAGCGAGCGGGGTGTAGAAAAAGGTTCCGGTTGAATTGGCTGCCCGCTCTGATTGGTGTTTTGAGGAACAACTCCAAAGTTAGGCTGGCCCGGCAAGTTAAGCTGGCTCGGTTGAGCTTGTTCAAATTGAGAATTCGCTGAATTGGGAGAGAATTGAGGGCTAATTATTTTGCTTTCCCTCGCGCTCGATAAAGCGGATTGACCGACCTTGGGCAGTAGCTGTAGGGGCCCCAGTGGGGCGACAGTCAGTGCAGCAGGTTGAACTTCAGGTGCGAAGCCAGAGCCAGATAAATTAGTTTGGTAGGGATTTTTGGGCATAGCCACAGTTGGAGTCTGTGGAGTAATTGCGGGGATGCCCGATGCTCTGGAATTTAACCCGCCAAATGATTCAGAAACTGTAGGTGCGGGGTTTAACAATTGTGGAGAGTCGTTGATAATGGTATTTGTCGGAACTGGAAGTGGGGAGAGTGTCGCAGGAACACTCACAGGATTTGCTCCAGCTTGAGCTGTAGCCGTCGTTGGCACCAAATTTGTCGGATTTTCCCCCGCCGCAGGGGAAGCCGGTCGATCGAGTAATTTAGCCGAGTTTGCCGTTTTCTGAGTAGAAGTTGCCGAAGTGTTAGCAGCAACGTATTTTTTCATAGCTGCTTGCAGCGGACTCAAAGGCAGAGGATTGTCGTTTTGTTTGCTTGAATTAGCGCCACTCGACGGCTGCGATAAAGTGGCTGTCGCTGTACCCCCAGACTCAGGCTCGATCGTTTTTATCCCGGAAATCGACACCGCATTGCCAGATAAACCGAAAGCTGATATCGCGTTTGAACTTGGCAAGCTGGAATTTTGCGGGTTATTGTTAACTGTCCCCACCGCATAATTTTGTAAATTTGGCAGCGACACAAATGCGTTGATTGCCGCAGACTTTGGCACTGAAGATGGTTTAGGTTTTTCTAAGCCACGAGCGCTAATTTCGTCAAATAAACCTTTGCCTTTGACTGCTGGTGAATTGAACAAGTTCAGTTCAGAATTGGAGCGATTGAACTGATTGACTAGCACCGGCAAGCTGTCGATATCAGCCGCAATGGCACTATCTTCAGCAGACAGCCCGGGGAGCGAATCTGGATTGTTTGAGTCTGCTGCTGCTTCGCCATCTATGCTCAACCTTTCTGGATGTACGGAGACTTCCCAGATAAATAACCCCCCTGCACACAACACGGCTAGCGGAGCCCAAACCGACGGTTGCGTCCAGTGGCGCAACCGCGCTATCAGATAGCGGACAGATGTAGGGAATTTCGGAAAATTTGACATAGTTTTGCTTCCATCTGAGCGTGGGGACTTAAAACTATTTTTCCTAGTCTACCACATCAATCTTCATGATTTTTGCTATCCCGGGGTAAGTGCGATCCTCTCTTCTGCAAGCTTCGCTAACGGGCTTTTGATTGAAAGTTGCGAAAAATATAATAGCAGAAGCAAGAATCAACAAGGAAGTTGCAATATAGCTCCTGAAAAGTGCAATTAAGAACGTCCTAATTTTCGGGCACGGTTGCTACAGATGTATGCAACAGGTGAAGCTCGATCGAACACCGAGAAAAATAAGTTTGCCCAGTAAAATAAAGCGGACATAAGAATGATAAAATCAGAGTTGACGCGGTGTAAATCCTTCCAATCGTGTCAGCCGATCGACCTCAAAGCAAAATGTCAAGGCAAAATTTGCAATTGCTCAGATCGACACGAAGAGGAAAGTTGAGAGGAAATTGATGAAACAAGTAGTCGAAGTATTAGCCAATCGGGAAGCACTGATAGAGCGCTCGCTCGCGGTTGTCCTGTCAAAAATCCCAGCAGCCATCGCAGAACGCGGACTTTGTACGATCGCCTTGGCGGGCGGAAGCACACCCGAACCGCTCTATAGGGCGATCGCCGCTCAAGACCTGCCTTGGGACAAAATTCACGTTTTCTGGGGTGACGAACGCTACGTTTCACCAGAACACCCGGACAGCAATCAAAAAATGGCGCGCCTCGCATGGCTCGATCGAGTAAACATCCCCGCCAGCAACATCCACCCCATGCCCACAGGCACCGGCGACCCCGCAGCCGACGCCTCGGCGCACCAAACCGAATTGCAGGAGTTCTTCAAAATATCCGACGGCGAATTTCCCGCTTTCGACATCATCCTATTGGGCATAGGAGACGACGCACACACAGCCTCTCTATTTCCCGGCACAGCAGCCTTGCAAGTCCGCGACGCCCTAGTAACTGTCGGCAACAAAGACGGTCAACCCCGCATCACCTTTACAGTCCCCTTAATCAACCGCGCCCGGTGCGTCATCTTCATGGTCGCAGGAGCCAGCAAACAACCCGCCCTATCTCAAATTTTTGCCCCCGCAGCCGACGAAATGACCTATCCAGCCCGACTCGTTCAACCAGAGGGCAAACTTTGGTGGCTGCTTGATGCCGCCGCAGGCGTTGCAGTAAAATAGCTGAGAGAGCCTGCGGTGCCGGCACTGTCAGCAGTATCACTAACTCAATCTTTCCCTTCACTCCGAATGTCACGGCGTGAAATCAGTTGCTAGTATTAGCGAAGCAATATAAGAATTGTGGCGGTTAAAGTTAAAATTTGACCATATACACGACTATTTTTATGAGGCTGATTTGAAAATCTGGCCGATAGCAAGGAGAAATCGATGATTGTCTGTCCCAATTGCAATCACCAGAACCCCGACGGGGCCAGCCAGTGCGAGTCTTGTTACACGCCTTTACCCGTTACCGCCAGTTGCTCAAACTGCGGTGCAGCGGTTCAGACAGATGCAGCATTTTGCGGTCAGTGTGGCTTTAACTTGCGTCCGGGTTCCTACGCCCCAGAAGTTGAGGTGACAGTACCTTCCGCCTCGCCTGTGGGCCCCACAGTGGTATCGCCACTGGTGCCGAACTTAGCGCCAACTGAACCCCTGATCGCAATGGAACCTCTAGTTACCCCAGATCAGGGGCCGAACTTGGAAAAAACTCCCGCCAGCATTCCTACGATTCCAGATCCCCCGCCGTCGCTCTCGGTTCCTGTTACAACTGAATCGGTGGTAACAACACCAAATACCTCTCCCCCGGTTCCCGACCCACAGCCAGCGGGTGTGGCTAAAACTCAACTGCAACAGCAGTCGGCGCGTCTGTTACACGTTCAGACAAATACGCCGATAGAATTGCCTCACAGTCTGGCCGTGATTCACATCGGCAAGCCAAATGACTTAGTGCCGCCGGATATTGATGTTTCTGGATTTGCTAATTCTGAGATAGTTTCTCGGGTACACGCAAATCTCCGGGTGGAGGGAGATGCTTGCTACCTGGAAGATGTAGGCAGTTCTAACGGCACTTACGTCAACAATACTCCGATGCCCAAGGGAAACCGACATCGGTTGCGACCGGGAGACCGTATCTCTCTGGGGAAAGGAGACCTGGTTACGTTTCTATTTCAAATCTCTTAGATCGAGTTTGGATTGGGCGATCGAAAGTCTAAAATCTAAAATCGCATCTTGAGCGCTCTACCAAAACTCAATGCTGCCAATGTGATTAAGCTGACCTTGCTACATCCTCTCCAGTCTATTCCCGTCCGCAGTTGGATCTTTGAAGACGAACAGGTCGTCCGGATCGGGCGATCGACCGAAAACCACGTCGTTCTGTTTAGCGCTGTGGTTTCTCGTCGCCACATCGAATTGCGACGTAGTGGCATAACTTGGGAACTGATCAATTTAGGTACCAACGGTACTTACCTCGATGGTAAGCCGATCGCTAAGGTTCCCGTTGTGGACGGTCTGATCGTTCACTTGGCTCGTTCGGGCCCGAAAATTCAAATTAATGTCAGCCCGAATCAGTCCTCCGTCCAGTTAGGGCTTCTTAGCGCCAAGACCAGGGATGCTAAGGCAATTCATGCTTCTTCCGGGGGCGCGCCCCTGAACACGATTCCTATTCCAGACCAAAAAGAAGTTGGCACTTCCAGGGAAGAGGAAGAGTTGACGGAGGCAGAAAATACTCCCCATTATTCGGAAGAAGAATATTAAGTCGGCATCTTTGGACGATCGAAATTTTTCACAGGCGGCACTCAGGAGTTGATTTATGAGTACATCACAACAGATTGTTAAGCGGAGCGAACTGCTCAACCGCCGCACGATCGACCGCCGCACGGCGGAAGAGGTCGGCAGGGTAGATCGGCTTTGGCTCGATGCTCACTCCCAGCGGGCGATCGGCTTTACTTGCAAGTCGGGACTTTTGGGCAGCAAAAAAACCTGGTTCGCTTGGGCGCAAGTTGATACTGTGGGCGAAAATGTTTTTGTCACCATTAACCCGGAACTGCCGGAATTGCATCAGCCGGAACAAGCTGTTTGTCCGATCGGCATTGAAGTGCTCACGGACGCCGGAAATAAGGCGGGTACGGTGGTTGACTACCTATTTGATGTCCGGACTGGTTCTGTTACCGATTACCTGTTTAAATCGAGTGGCTGGCGCGGCGTTTTAGATGGGATTTACTTGTTGCCGGTAAAGGCGATTTCGACGATCGGCAGCAAGCGGGCGATCGTCTCTGAGGCTGCTGTATCCGAGCCGGTGCAGTACGCGGAGGGACTGCACCATAAAGTCGGTCTGGTAGCAGAGTTTTTACAGGATGATTTCGACAGAACTCTCAAAAATGTGGCAGGCGTGAAGCGGAATGCTCAAAGTCTGGCGGAAAAACTTCAAGATAAAGCTCTAGAAGTCAGGGACGTAGCTCAAGAAAAAGTTGCAGAGTTGAAGCAGCGTCAAAGGCCTGAATCTCAACCGCCAGACCGGGCGGAGCCCCCCGAGTCGGATTTGTTCTGAAGTGCGGCAAGGCCGATCGTATTTTTGGGGCGACGGGTGCCCGGAAGATCGATCGGTATTTTCGGTGTAGAAGATTGAGGCTTTCTGTGCGAGGAATTCCAGTGCTGCTCAAAGCATTGTATTTTAAAGATATCGAATCAATCAGGAAAATGTTGGCAAACCAAACAAAACTATGCTGTGTGATAGAACCAACTCGTATTTTATCTAGAACCCCCGGTATTAATAAGTCGTTAACTTCTCTCTGGGCCCGCAGCGATTCGCCGATCGTTGACTGTAGCCTGATCGATCGGGAAATTTTTTATT
>JBDTEI010000310.1:0-3637 GCA_039922675.1 Microcoleus sp. | reverse complement strand
AATCTGGTAGTAATGGGGAAGCTAAAACAGATTCCGAGGATAATTCGGCGGAGAATTTCTACTTGCTTCCAGAGACGGATTTAGAAGTTGTTTTGCGGGAGTTGGAATCGCTGAAACCGAATGTGGCAGTGATTGACAGCATCCAAACTATTTATTTTGCTAATTTAACATCGGCTCCGGGTTCGGTGGCTCAGGTGCGGGAATGTACGTCTGCTTTGATGCAGGTTGCGAAAAGGGAAAATATTACTTTATTTTTGGTTGGTCACGTTACTAAGGATGGATCTTTGGCGGGGCCGAGGGTTTTGGAGCATTTGGTAGATACTGTACTGTATTTTGAGGGCGATCGCTTTGCTTCTCATCGCCTTTTGCGATCGATGAAAAACCGTTTTGGCGCTACTCATGAAATTGGTGTTTTTGAAATGGTAGCCAATGGTTTGCGAGAAGTAGATAATCCGTCGGAGTTGTTTTTAGGCAATAAAGATGAATTTTCTCCGGGCACTTCGACGACGGTTGCTTGCGAGGGAACTCGACCGATTTTAGTGGAGATTCAGGCGTTAGTAAGCCCTGCGAGTTTTGGTGCGCCACGCCGTTCTACTACTGGTGTGGATAGTAGTAGATTGCAGCAGATTTTGGCTGTTTTGGAGAAAAGGGTGGGGATTCCTTTGTCTAAATTGGATGTGATTGTGGCGTCGGTGGGCGGGTTGAAGGTGGAGGAACCGGCGGCAGATTTGGGGGTGGCGATCGCAATTGTGGCCAGTTTTCGCGATCGGGTAATTGATGCGCGCACAGTTTTGCTCGGAGAAGTCGGTTTGGGAGGACAAGTGCGGCCGGTATCGCAATTAGAGTTACGGCTAAGGGAAGCGGCAAAATTGGGTTTCAAAAGGGCGATTATTCCTAAGAATCAATCCGTACCAGAGTTGGGAATGGAGATTATTCCGGTGGCTAGAGTAATCGATGCAATTATTGCGGCGATTCCGGCGACTCCGGCTCAGTTGCAGTCTGATGATGATATGGAATTGCCACCTGTAGATTTGGAGGAAGAGGATTTATCGAATTGAGTTAGAATCATGATGTTGAAAATTGATAGTAAGGAGGCACAAATCATGTATCAAGTAGACATTATTGAGGCAAAAGAAAAACTTTTGGAGTTAATCGAAGCGGCGATGAGAGGCGAAGAAATTGAGATTACTCAAGATAACCAGCCTGTTGTGAAATTGGTAGGAATACCGCCAGTTAATAAGAAGCGCTGGCCATCTAAAGCTGGGAGTGCGAAAGGAATGGTTTGGATGTCTGATGATTTTGACGAACCTCTAGAAGAGTTTAAGGAGTACATGGAATGAGGTTGTTGTTGGACACTCATACTTTCATTTGGTATGTTACGGACAACCCTAGACTTAGTGCCAATGTCAAACTGCTAATAGAGGATGAAAATAACGAGAAGCTAGTCAGTATAGCTAGCATCTGGGAAATGGCGATTAAGCACAGCATAGGTAGGCTAAACTTTAGTCTGCCTTTTATGGAGTTTGTCGGACAACAACTCAGTGTTAGCAATATCGGGCTACTGGAAATTAATCTCAATCACATTGAGGTTGTGGCTTCACTGCCTTTGCATCACCGCGATTCGTTTGACAGGCTGATAATTGCCCAATATATAGCAGAACAGATACCAGTTTTGAGCGTTGATGCTATTTTTGATGTTTATGCGATCGCGCGCCTGTGGTGAATTAAGTCAAGCTGTTCTACGTTTAAATTGTGCATCAAAAATCAATAAAGATATTGTGGAATGGCACTTTCACCAGCCCGTTCCGAACATCCAATTTAAATGCAAAACAGCTTAATATAAAAATCAAGCGGCGAACCTGAATATAAATTTAAACAGCTTAACCTACGATCGATTTTATTCTTGTCGCTATCTCTGCGATCCTCTGCATAGTCAAATAACAATCATTAATTTACCACAATTGTACTCCGAACTGGCAGTGCATACACAAGACCTCTTGCAAAAATCTTCGAGTCATAGAGCAACCGCAGATATCGGGCAGATGCAACACCGATTGACGCAGATGGTTTCAGGGTATTTTCGGATTTTTGCAAGAGGTCTACACTCTTTACGTGCATTCAGGGGGGTAACTTCTGTTGTCATCACCCCAGACAGACAGACTATATTTAAATATTGTAAAACGCCCGAAGCGATCGATATTTTAATGCGCCTTGCTTTGCCTCAATTGTGAACTCTTATGTTCTATTCCTTCGCGAATGAAAGCGTCTTAGCGGTTCGTTCAACATCTATTACTACAGTCTCACGTTGCGCGGACGAAAGGCAAATATCGATCGCCAATCGCCACTTGATCTACCGCTTGACCATATTATGTTCCCACTTCCAAACACAGCTAGAAATCAAATTCGTGCAGACATGAGCCGTAATTGGTACTAACAAATTGCCAGTCGCTAAAACACTGTAACCCAACAGCAATCCCACAGCCGTCGCCCAAACAGCATAAGGCCACTGATCCATGCCTCCCAAGTGCAGAATGCCGAAACAAAAACTCGATAAAACTAAACCGGTAAGATTCAATCCCAAAGCAGATAGCATCACGCCTCGAAATAGCAATTCTTCGCTAAGTCCTGGTAGCAGTCCCAGCCAAATTAAATCTGGCCAAAACAAAGGTTTGAGCACTACTTCCAAATAAACGTCAGCACTCCGGCGATAACCGGGCCAAAGTTGATATACGATCGCACTACCGCCTGTAATTGCCAATCCGATCGCACATCCTTTGAGCAAATCCATTACGATCAATTTTACTGGCAACAGCGATACCGATCCAAATATCAACCACAATTTAGCTACCGCCAGCAACATAATTGCTGTCACGCCCATTGCTACTAAAACTTGAGTGCGCGTCAACGGTTCAATTTCGGGATTTTCGGGAATTTTTTCTGGCACTTAATCAATTTTAGATTTTAGGTTTTAGGTTTTAGATTTGTTGAGTTGAGTCAGACAAATACCGCAGGGAGGAAATGTCTGCACCCAAGGAAGCTGGACTGATGCCGGCTCGTAAAGTGACCAAGACTCCGATCGCCTCTAAATATGAGTTTACCTGCAAAGCTTTGATTCCGAGTTTTTCTGGGGAAGCTTGCATCTGAGTTTTGTTGTCACCCACAGCGATAATTTGTACCGACGATCGCCCGCTCAAACTCAGAATAGCACTGCCGCCGCACGCTGTGGCGGGTATCACCACCGCATCGACTCGATCGGCTGTAATTAGCGATGGGGCGTGCTGTAGAGTTTCTGGGGCTACAAACTGGGGAGCTTTGCTGAGGCCGGCAAGCACGCAAGGTAAGAAAGTATACCCGATTTCCTCCGCAGCCGATCGCGGGGAAAGGTGCGGATCGAGGGGAAGTGGCGACAGGGCGGGGGCGTGGGCGCAGGGGATTTTAAAGGTTCTGACAATGAGGTGACTGATGACTGCTTCCGCGCCTGCGAGGGGATCGACTCCTTTGCCGCGGCGGTAGTTTTCCAGGGCGATGCTACCTTCATCGTCGGGAAATCTCGCCACAACGGCGATCGCCTGGACTTTGGCTTGTGCGATCAATTTGTCGGCGGCGCGCAGTAAACTGTCGGGATTGCCGATCGTCC
>JBDTEI010000309.1:0-6784 GCA_039922675.1 Microcoleus sp. | reverse complement strand
TACAAGCAAGAGCGGATTGTCTGGGGTAGACCGCAGCAAGCCCCGGCATGATATGATGCGCGATCGAACAACCCAACTAAAATAGGTTCGTAGTGAGGACTTCAGTCCTCATCAACATCCGAGGACTGAAGTCCTCACTACAAACCCAAAAATCCGTCTCCTATGTAACGTTTTATTACAAATAATTAATTTTTGTTGTTAAAGTACCCCTGAAGAGGGATGATATTTCTCTTAGAACCCGCTGCAAAGAAACGTGCAACTTGGGTTTCCTCACTGTGAGAAAAACACTGTGAGAAAAACAACGGATTTAACTATTTTTGCAGACCAGCTTTTGCTAAAGCTGGTTATTTCTGTTGAAACAAAACATAAGATTGCCAAAATTGCTTTTCTATCTTGAAATTATCTGCGTCCATCACTGTTTATCCGCTTGAAATCTGCGGTTAACAAATCAATCAAATATTTATGCAATGCAAGTCTAAAGATTTACACCACCATCAATCTAATTCGATCTTATTTCAGCGCAAAAAAGGTGCGCAATGCGCACCTACACATACAACTCCTAGAAAGTAAACGTCGTTCTCAGCACCCCAATCAACAAATCAGAATTACTCTTATTGTGGTCAGGAGCCGTCAGCCAAATCAGACCAGGAGTGATAGAAATATTGTCGCTCAACTTAAACTGATAGAACCCTTCAATATGGAGCGAAGTATCCTTATCTTCCGGCAAAGTCCGATTAGTAGAACTCGTTACCTTCGGTTCCATACCTACCAGAATCCCCGCCACATTTCCCTCTTTCAGCAAATCGGGAAAAGCCAAAGTAACAGCCCAATTCCAGATTTTTTGGTCTCCCCGCTGCACAGAACCTGTAGGAGTAGCCAAGTTGGATAAAAGGCGCTGGTTGGTGTAACCCGCCCAACCGCCAATTGCAAATCCCTGGCTCACCCGCCACGAAGCTTCCGCGCCGTAGGAATTGCTAGAAACCGGAAGATTATTGTCGCTGTTGATGCCGAAGGAACCGAGACGCACGGGGAAATTAGAAGCATTGCTGCCCGTACCGCTGACAACGTTGTAAGAATTAACGTAAGTTAAACCTAAAGCCGTGGTTTTTGTCGGTGTGAAAGTCAATTGAGCAATACCACCGTAAGGGCCGTTGAACAAACCGTTACCCCGCGTCGGGTTCGCAGCGTTACCGGCCAAATATCCCAAACTCAGCTCTAGTTTTTCCCCAAACTGATGTCGCAGACCAATACCAGAACTGCCAGTCAAATAGTAAATTGGGTTGCGAGTACCGAAATTGGAAAAAGCACCGCTGCCACCATCTCCGTCAAAGTAAGGGTTGACAGTGTTTGTAAAATCGTCAGCAGCGTCGGCGTTGGCTTCTAGGATGACAGTAGTGCTTTTGCCGATCGGGAATTGGTAAAATAGCTGATCTAAAGTTACAGTATTGCTAGCAGTACCGAAAGGCCCCGCATTAAACCGCAATTCTCCTTCAGCAGTTTTCGTGTTATTAGTAGAAAATGAGCCCAAATTTAAAACTTGCAGTCGAGTTCTCAGCAAATCTTTGCCAGAAAAACTCGTCTCAAAATTGAGACGCACCCTGCTGCCAAAAGCCGTGGTTCTATCAGCTTTGTTGCCGTTAGCATCATCTCCCCGGGCGATACCTGTCAAAGCAAATATCACTTCGCCATTGAGTTTTGTGGTCGTCGAAAATTGATTTACTTCTAATTCAGAGGTGCGCGCTTCCAAACCATCCACGCGGCCGCGCAAAGTTGCCAATTCTGCGGCAAACTCTTCTTGCAACTTTTGCATAGAAGCCAAATCTTCTTTGGTTGCCAGATTTGTCGTACCGGCTTTAATCAGCTCGGTAACTTTATCTAAACACGCATTTAAACCCGCTGCAAACTCGTAGCGAGTCATCGCCCGGTTGCCGCGGAAAGTGCCGTCAGGATAGCCTGCGATACAACCGTAGCGCTCTACTAGGGATTGCAAAGCTTGGAATGCCCAATCGGTGGGTCGAACATCGGAAAGTTGCGAAACTGAGGTTACTTGGCCGACAGCATCTTCGCTGCCGCCTTCTGTGCTGTATTGGTTAATTTGTTCTAAAACATTTGACTGCGCTTGAGGTTGGGCAATTGGAGCAGTTGATTGGGAAATCTGCTCGGGTTGTGCGATCGCTTTTTCGGCGCTTAAATTAGCCGGTGCGGCGGGTGGCGTTGCGCTGGAGTTTGCGGGCGCGACTGCGGGGATTTGCTCTGCGACAAGTAGTTCGGCACTTAAGTTTGCGGGCGCGACTGCGGGGATTTGCTCCGCGACAGGTGCTTCGGCACTTGAGTTTGCGGGCGCGACTGCGGGTTTTGTTTCGCTTAAATCTGCTGCAACAGAGTTATTTTCCGCGGCTTTTGTCTGTTCGGCAACTGGGGCTATCTTCGCTGCCAGAGTTTCTTTATCAATAGTTTCAACAGTCAAGTTGCTAGCTACTGACGCTGGGTCGATCGTCACTGCTGCCGTCTCAGACTTTGCCGCCTCGGTTGCAGCACCTGGTAAACGCAATTTATGAGCTTGCTCTGCTGCGGCAATTTCTACAGCTTGCTCTGCTGCTAGGGCCGTTGAAGATAGGACTAAACTTGCTGCTAATACAGCGGGACTGATTAAAAGTCCCTTCCACAAAAATTTCGACATTTTTTCCTCACAGCACGTTAGTTCGATCGCCCGCTCCAAAGATTTAGTCGATCGCAAATCCCTTACAGTATTCCGCCTAATAGTATTTTTTGTCAACAAATGGCGGGATTTTAAC
Organism: Microcoleus sp.; assembly: GCA_039922675.1. Classification (GTDB taxonomy): domain Bacteria; phylum Cyanobacteriota; class Cyanobacteriia; order Cyanobacteriales; family Microcoleaceae; genus Microcoleus. The sequence goes on along the minus strand of JBDTEI010000309.1, from coordinate 3,989 downwards.
CGCAGATTGCGGTTTTGCTGCCCCTAATTTCACAAAAATCCCGTTGATTCTGAAAATCCTTGGTTTGACGGAGATACCTACGTAGAAACCCGGTTGATAGCTCGATACTGCGTCAGTCATCCCTCGGTAAGACTAATATTGACAGAACTGGCGCTAACAAATCGTTTGATCGACGACTACATACAAGTGAAAAAACTCAAATACGCCCTTGTTCACGAATGGTTGACGCCGGACGCTACCGGCGGTTCGGAACTCGTAGTGCAGGAAATTCTCAAACACGTAGACGAGGCAGATGTCTATGCCCTCATCGACTTTGAATCAGCCAATCCCGAAAGCTATCTTTTCCAAAGACAGATTGGCACAACATTCTTGCAGCACTTTCCCAAGGCCCGCAGCGGCGTGCAAAAATATTTGCCATTTCTGCCGATCGCGATCGAACAACTAGATTTGCGAGAATACGACATCATCCTCTCATCCTCCCACGCCGTTGCCAAAGGCATCCTCAGCAGTCCCCAGCAATTGCACGTCTGCTACTGCCACACGCCCATGCGCTACGCTTGGGACTTAACTTTTGACTATTTGCGCAGCAGCAAAGCTGGACGGGGCATCCCGGGCTTGCTGACGCGATATTTGTTGCACCGACTGCGGCAGTGGGATGTACTTTCAGCCAACCGCGTCGATTATTTCATCGCCAACTCCCAACATACGGCGCGCCGAATTTGGCGCTGCTATCGGCGGCGGGCCCAGGTGATTTATCCGCCGGTAAATATCGATCGATTTTCCTTGCTGGAGCAAAAACAAGACTTTTACGTGACAGTGTGCCGGTTGGTAAGTTACAAAAACGTTAGCGCGATCGTCCGAGCATTCAATCAACTCGGGCGCACTCTGATTGTCATCGGCACCGGCCCAGAATTAGAGATGATTCGGCAAATCGCCAAACCCAACGTGCAAGTGCTCGGGTGGCAGCCCGCCGAAGTAGTTGAAAAATACATGGCAGAGGCGAAAGCCTTTGTCTATGCAGCTTGCGAAGATTTTGGCATAGCTTTAGTCGAAGCTCAAGCTTGCGGCACACCAGTAATTTCCTATGCAGCAGGCGGCGCTTTGGAGACGGTGCTCGACATTCGCCAACACCCAGAAACTGGGACAGGTTTATTTTTTCCCACCCAAACCGCACCAGCAATAGTCGAAGCTGTCGAGGAATTTGAGCAATTGCAAGGCAAATTTCAGCCGGAAATGGCACGGTTGCACGCCTCAGAGTTTGCCCCCGAAGTTTTTGAACAGCGCTATCTAGCTTTTGTCGAGCGCTGCTATCAGGAATTTCAATCCCGCGATGTTAGTGAGTCAGGGACTTGAGAGTGGGAGAGGGGGCGAGGGAGAGAGGGGGAGAGTGGCAAAATCTCCCTTGTTCCCAATGCCTTCAGAAGCGCTAAAAGCCTTTCTGTATAAGTACCTTGTCCATTCTTCCGACTTCCAAATTCCTGATTCCTGCTTCCTTCTTCCTTCTTGGGAAGGCAGAAAATTGAGTATTGGAAACATAATTCAGAGAACAAAGCGTCTTGAGGCTTTATGATCAGGACTGTGTGTGGTGTGAAGTGAAGGAGTAAGATGACTGCCGACAGCCAACTAATCTCCGGCAAGGTAATTCGAGCGATCGCGAGACGCGGTTTTGGGTCTGTCCTGCAAGGAGATAGACGCATAAGTCGTTCTCTACAGAGACTCGACGGAGAAATTTTCAAGCGGTTATTTGATATCCTCTTTTCCTTATCGGTTCTGATCCTGTTTGCTCCGGTTTACCTGCTTTTGGCTCTCTCAATCGCCTTAAGCTCGTCCGGGCCTATCTTTTACGTACAGGAACGAGTAGGCAAAAACCGTAAAATGTTTTATTGCCTTAAATTCAGAACGATGGTGGAAAATGCGGATGACATATTGCTGGAAATCATGGAAAGATCTCCGCATTTGCGTCAAGAGTTTGAGGACAATTTCAAGCTGAAACAAGACCCTCGAATTACCTGGATTGGAAGATTTTTACGAATGACCAGTTTAGACGAGTTTCCCCAGTTTTGGAATGTTTTAAAAGGAGATATGAGCGTGGTCGGGCCGAGACCTTTAGTTGAAGAAGAACTGCCGAGATACGGCAGTCACATCAACAAAATTCTCACCATCAGACCTGGAATTACAGGCTTGTGGCAAGTGTCCGGTCGTAACGATATTCCCTATCCCCGGCGAGTCCAAATCGACCTCTATTACGCAAATGACAAAAACCTTTGGATGGATATGTGGATTGTTTTCAAAACAATTGGAGTTGTGATTTTTCCCAAAAATAACGGCGCATATTAATTCTTGTCCGCAGTCAGTAATCGGTAGTTAGTTTTGTTTGTTACTGACCACTGATGCTGACTACTGACAGTAAGCGGCAAACTCTTTGTCAAAGCATTCACAGTTCCTTGATGCCGATCGATGAATTGTGAGTTAAGGTAGAGCTTGAGCATACAACCGGCAGGCAATAACAGCCTCTACCCGGAAAGTCCGAAGTGAATTAACACAGCCTGTCAAAGGAAAATCAGATGACGCAACGCAAGCGAGCGCTAATAACAGGTATTACAGGTCAAGACGGCTCCTACTTGACCGAATTACTTTTAGATCAAGGATATGAAGTTCACGGCATTATCCGGCGGAGTTCTAGTTTCAATACCGATCGCATAGATCACATTTATGTCGATCCTCACAGCGCGGACGCGCAGTTATTTCTGCACTATGGCGACTTAACCGACGGCACTACTCTGCGCCGGATATTAGAAGAAGTTCAGCCGGTAGAAATTTATAACTTAGGCGCTCAATCCCACGTCAGAGTCAGTTTTGACTCGCCGGAATATACAGTTGATACAGTAGGAATGGGAGTATTGCGCCTGCTAGAAGCAATTCGGGACTACCAGCGCCGCACGGGCATAGAAGTGCGGTTCTATCAAGCAGGTTCTTCGGAAATGTTTGGTTTGGTGCAGGAAGTTCCGCAGAAGGAAACAACTCCTTTTTATCCCAGAAGTCCCTACGCTTGCGCCAAAGTTTACGGTCACTGGCAAACAATAAATTATCGCGAATCTTACGGACTTTTTGCCTGTAACGGCATCTTGTTCAACCACGAATCTCCCCGCCGCGGCGAAACTTTTGTAACTCGCAAAATTACTCGCGCCGTTGCCAGAATTGTCGCCGGCAAGCAGAAAAAGATTTACTTGGGCAATCTCGATTCCAAGCGGGACTGGGGCTATGCTAAAGACTACGTGCGGGCGATGTGGCTGATGCTGCAACAAGACAAACCGGACGATTATGTCATTGCTACCAACGAAACCCATTCGATTAAAGAATTTCTAGATTTGGCCTTTAATTACGTCAATTTAGATTGGCAAAAATATGTCGAGTTTGACGAACGCTACTTGCGTCCGGCAGAAGTAGAACTGTTGATTGGCGATTCGACTAAGGCGCGCCAGCAGTTAAATTGGGAACCTTCTGTAACTTTTGAGCAGTTAGTGCATTTGATGGTAGATGCTGACATCACAGCTTTAGAAAAGCAGGAACGAGGTTCTGGTAACGGATTTGATTGATCGACTAAACTAAGCCGTCACCGCGACTGCTTGACAGCTATTTTCGTTCAACACAATTTGTAGTTGGGCGATCGCTCGCCCTAGTTGAGTTAATTTAGAGCCACTAGGGCGGGTTTGGTTATGTTTTACCATTTAGCAGGAAAAACAAGCGCGATCGCTCCAAGTTGTGCAGGGGTGGCATTTTTAGACAGAAAATTGTCGATCGACCTTTATTGAAAATCCCGAGGATAAAATTATGACAAGCTTGGATTTAAGCAACAAGCGCATTCTAGTCACCGGTGGCGCGGGTTTCCTAGGCCGTCAGGTAATCGACCAGTTAGTCAAAACAGGGGCGGATGCTGATAAAATTTCGGTAACGCGATCGATCGACTGCGACCTCCGCGTCATGGAAAA
>JBDTEI010000308.1:0-13055 GCA_039922675.1 Microcoleus sp. | reverse complement strand
GCGACACAAGAGCCAGCGATAATGTCATCTTCAAAATTCAAATTAAGTTCCTGATCTTTCAGCATCAACTGAACTAAAGCCGAGATATTCTTCGAGTAAGTTTCGCTAGCGTGTACCGGCATCGACGATGGCACATTAATCGGGCCGATGACATTAACGCCGTTCCATTCAACATCTTTCCCGGCTTCCGAACATTCGCAATTGCCACCTTGTTCGGCCGCGAGGTCAACAATTACCGATCCGGGCTTCATTTGAGAAACCATTTCTCTAGTAACTAAAATAGGTGCTTTTCTGCCAGGAACTTGAGCAGTTGTAATCACTACATCGGAAGCGCTGACGTGTTGAGTCAGGACTTGGCGGGTGTATTCTTTGGCGGCTTCTGATAACTCTTTTGCGTAACCACCGGCGGCGACTGTTTCTTCCTTGAGTTCGACATCAACGAATTTAGCGCCCAAGCTTTGTACTTGTTCTTTGGTTTCCGGGCGGATGTCAAAGGCTTCGACAACTGCACCCAAACGGCGCGCTGTGGCGATCGCCTGTAAGCCCGCAACGCCCACACCCATTACCAATATTTTCGCGGGGCGGATTGTACCCGCCGCGGTTGTCAGCATTGGGAAGTATTTCGGCAATGCACAAGCTGCAATCAGTACGGCTTTGTAACCGGCGACGTTGGCTTGGGATGACAGCGCGTCCATGCTTTGAGCCCGGCTGGTGCGCGGGATCATTTCCATGCTGAATGCTGTTACTTGGCGATCGGCCAACCGCTGCACCAAAGCCGGATTTCCCAAGGGATTCAAAAATCCGATGAAAACGCTTCCTTCGCGAAGTTGATGAACTTCTGATTCTTGCAACTCCCCGATTTTGACGACGACATCGGCTTCGCCCCACAGCGTAGCGGTATCGGCGACAACACGAGCTCCGGCTTCTTCGTAAGCAAGATCCGAGAAAAAGGATTTTGCGCCGGCACCGGCCTCAACCCAAACTTCTACGCCTTGTTTGACTAATCGGGCTACAGCGTCGGGTACTAAGGCTACCCGGCGTTCCTCTGCTTGGACTTCTTTGGCGATCGCTAATTTCATGAACTCTCCTTTACTCTAGACACAGACAGGGCGGTTGAAACCGCGTCTACACACACAGGGCGGTTGAAACCGCGTCTACACAGACAAAACCTGCCTCCGCAGGTTTAAATTCAAATTTCCTAGTCCGCGGAGGCGGACATCGTTTGTGTAGGCGCGATTTCAATCGCTGGCTTTGTTTCCTAGTCCGCGGAGGCGGACATCGTTTGTGTAGGCGCGATTTCAATCGCTGGCTTTCTTTCCCAGTCCGCGGAGGCGGACATCGTTTGTGTAGGCGCGATTTCAATCGCTGGCTTTGTTTGCTTTTTTCGGTTGAAATCGCTTCTCACGTTGATACTAGAGCCGATCGGCCAAATGACCGCCGTATCTTTAACTTGTCTTATACATTCAAATTCGGTAAATTATTAACTTTGCAGCAAACAATGATATAATGTCCTGTTGCCTAATTATGTAGTTTGAATGTCAGTTATCAGTATTACGCCAGAAAAATTGCTGAGACATTCGATATATTGTAGGCACGATCGCAAATTTCGGGCGATCGATATTTAAGGTCCCATCGTAATTTTATGTAGAGGAGTTGTTATGCGACGATTATTTTCAGCACTAGCGGTTACAGGTTGCTTGCTGACAGGATTACCCGCCATCAGTTTAGCCCAAGGAATGCCGGGATTCACGATTTTCGGTGGTCCAGAACGCGCCAACCAATTAAACTATCGCTTGGATTACGGCAAAGCCGGGATGAGTGGCGACAGATACCGACTGCGAATTCCTGCCAAAAAAGTAAGTTTGGCGATCGCCCAACTCAACATATCCTATCCAGACTACTACAAAGGCGAATTCGACCAAAAAGATATTAAAGTGCGCGTCAAAGACAAAACAATACAATTGCAAGAAGTAATCTGGGACAAAGAAAATCGATTCATAGAAATTTATCCCACAGAGCCAATTCCTGCCGGTAGCAACGTTGAAGTTGTGCTCTCCAACGTCACCAACCCAAGTCCCGGCGGAATGTACCATTTCAACGTCCGCATCCGCACCCCAGGGGATGTTCCCTTGCTGCGTTACCTGGGGACTTGGCTGTTGAGCATTGAGTAAAGTCTGAGGAAACAATTTTTCGTCAATCAAGCGATCGCGACAGAAAGAGTTAAATGTGGCGATCGTTTTGCTATCAGAAAAAAATTAACAAATAGGATTTACGCACGGGTAGCCAGAAACCGGGTTTTTCCTCCCAAATACTCGGTTCCAGCCCTATAATACGCAAAACACCCGGTTTCTTTGAGGGGAGTGGATAAACCCTGAATACTCAAATCCTGATTTTCGGAAGTCCTAAAATCGAACCAGAGACTAATACCACAATTCGATTTGATTCCTAAAATAAGTCTAGGGGAAGTCCACCGATGTTTGCCCCTCGCTAATTAGGCGTAGGCTTAGGGGTGCTACCCGACAAAATGTTGACAAATCACATAGGATTGCTCAAGCCGTACTGATACATGAATCTACTAGCAAAAATCAAAACAATAAAACTTCCTCCAGCGCTGCGATCGCAAAATTATCGCCTATTCTTTGCAGGACAAGGCATCTCACTCATTGGCAATTGGATGACGCAAGTCGCTACTGTGTGGCTGGTATACAATTTGAGCGATTCACCTTGGATGCTGGGCGTAGTAGGATTTACCAGTCAAATCCCCACATTAATTTTACTGCCTTTTGCCGGAGTTTTAATCGATCGCTGGAATCGGCACCGAGTAATAGTTACCACTCAAATATTAGCGATGGTTCAATCCTTAGCCCTAGCATTTTTAGCGCTAACAGGAGTCATCAACATTTGGCAAATCCTGATTCTGAGTTTTTGTCAAGGGGCAATTAACGCCTTTGACGCGCCCGCACGACAAGCATTTGTCCCCGAGCTCGTAGAAAAGAAACAAGACTTAGCAAATGCGATCGCCATTAACGCTTCCATGTTCAACGGAGCCCGACTAATCGGCCCAGCAATTGCAGGTTTGCTGATAGCTACAGTCGGCCCAAGTTATTGTTTTCTCATTGACGGACTCAGCTACATCGCCGTAATTGCAGGCTTATTAGCGATGCAGCTAAAACCCCGTAAAATTGAAGTAACTAATACCAAACCCTTACAAAGATTAAAAGAAGGATTCGTTTACGCCTTCGGATTCCCCCCAATTCGAGCCATCTTAATGCTATTAGCATTAGTCAGCTTTGCCGGAATGTCATACACAGTTTTAGTCCCAATTTTTGCCACCAAAATTCTGCACGGCGGCGCGCAAACCCTCGGCTTTTTGATGGCAGCTTCAGGAGTCGGAGCATTTGCCGGTGCGATTTATTTAATCGGACGCAAAAGTGTAGTTGGCCTCGGCAAATTGATTGCAATTTCCCCGGCCATCATGGGATTTGGACTGATCGGTTTTGGTTTGTCCCGCGTCTTGTGGCTGTCATTAATCATGATGTTGTTTGTGGGGTGGGGTTTCATTATCCAATTTGCCGGAGGAAACACATTCTTGCAAACAATAGTGGAAGACGACAAACGCGGCAGAGTGATGAGCATCTACACGATGGCATTTTTTGGAGTCACACCGTTTGGGAACTTAGTAGGAGGCGGACTCGCATATTATATCGGCGCTCCCAATACAGTCATAATTGGCGGTATAATTTGTATATTAGGAGCGGCATTTTTCACCAAACAGCTTCCTGGTTTACAAAAAATAGTTCGGCCAATGTACCAAAAAATGGGTTTAATTTCCTAAACAAATGGTAAACTTCTCACCTTCTCGATTCCCCTCTCTTTCTCTGCGCCCTCTGCGCCCTCTGCGGTTAAAAAATCCAAATTAATTTATCAAAAAATGGGCTTAACTTCCTAAACAAATGGTAAACTTCTCACCTTCTGGATTCCCCTCTCTTTCTCTGCGCCCTCTGCGCCCTCTGCGGTTAAAAAATCCAAATTAATTTATCAAAAAATGCAAAACCAATGGCAAACCCCAGTGCAATTCTACAACAACAGAGCGACCATGTTCCCTTAAAAACCTGGATCGGCGTCATGGCAACAATGATCGGCGCTTTCATGGCAGTTTTGGACATCCAAATCACCAACGCTTCTCTGAAAGATATCCAAGCAGCTTTAGGCGCAACTTTAGAAGAAGGTTCTTGGATTTCTACCTCTTATCTAGTCGCAGAAATTGTCGTAATTCCGCTGACTGGTTGGCTGTCGCAGGTGTTTTCAGTCCGCCGGTACATCTTGGTAAATGCCGCTTTCTTTGTCTTCTTTTCCATGTGTTGCGCTTGGGCGTGGAATTTGAGTTCAATGATTGTGTTTCGAGGTTTGCAGGGATTGACTGGTGGGATTTTAATTCCAATGGCTTTTACGTTTTTGCTAACAAATTTGCCGCCCAAAAAGCAACCAGTCGGCATGGCGATGTTTGCCCTGACAGCTACTTTTGCACCATCCATCGGGCCGACATTGGGAGGTTGGCTGACGGAGAATTACGGCTGGCAATATGTCTTTTATTTAAATTTGCTTCCGGGGCTGCTGCTGCTAGCAGGTGTGTGGTATGCCGTCGCCCCGACGCCGATGCGGCTCGAACTGCTAAAAGGGGGCGACTGGTGGGGAATTCTCTCAATGGCGATCGGCCTGGGTTCCCTGCAAGTTGTGTTAGAAGAAGGCAGCCGCAAAGACTGGTTTAGTTCTGATTTGGTTTTGCGTTTAAGCATAGTTTCTGCCATATTTATCAGCGCTTTTTTCTGGATTGAACTAACCAGAAAAAAACCGTTTATTAACCTACGATTATTGAGTCGCCGCAATTTCGCTTTAGCAACTGTTGTGAATGTTTCTTTGGGGGTGGGATTGTACGGTTCGGTGTTCATTTTGCCCCTGTATTTAGGCCAGATTCAGCAGTACAATGCCATGCAAATTGGCGAGGTGATTATGTGGGGCGGCGTGCCGCAGTTATTCCTCGTGCCGATGGTGCCGAAATTGATGCAGCGAATCGATATACGGGTGATGATTGGCATCGGTGTGAGTTTGTTTGCGGTGAGTTGTTTTATGAATGCCAGCATGACTCACGAGACGGGCATCGATCAGTTGCGTTGGTCGCAATTAGTGCGAGCAATGGGACAGCCTTTGATTATGGTGCCGCTGTCAAGTATTGCCACGGCTGGTATGGCAAAACACGAGGCTGGTTCTGCTTCGGGTTTGTTTAATATGATGCGAAATCTGGGAGGTTCGATGGGGATTGCGGCCCTAGGAACTTTGGTGACGATGCGCGAGCAATTTCACTCAAATCGATTAGGGGAATCTGTTTCTTTGTACAATCAGGCAACGCAGGATAGAATGAATCAAATGACTCAGTATTTTGTGAGTCGCGGTGCTGATGCAAGTGTGGCGCATAACCAAGCAATTCAGGCAATTGATGGTCTGGTTCGTCGGGAAGCTTATGTCATGGCTTTTAATGATTGTTTTTACTTTGTGGGAATTGCTTTGTTGTTAAGTGGGATTGCTATTTTGGGTTTTAAAAAGGTGAAACCTGGTGCTGGTGGTGGGGGAGGTCATTGATTATGTTTTGGGGTGGGTAGGATGCCCACCCACAATATTTTTAAGTATGGTCGCATTGCGCACCCTACAAAATACTAAAAGCTCGGGATATAAACCCATATTCAGTAAGTCATTCTAAAATCTAAAATCTAAAATCTAAAATGGTATGGTTTACCATTCTTGTTGGGCTTCTGCTTCTGCTTTGATTAAATTTTGCCGCAGTTGCACCCAATTTATTTGATCGGAGGGCGAGTCTTCGAGGAGTTTTCCGCGCTGTAAATGCAGGACTCTTGTGCTAAATTGCTCGGATAATTCTAATTGGTGGTTGACCATTAAAATTGTGGTTTGGCCATTGGTTAGCTGTGTCAATACTTGCAAAAGGTGGGCGGCTTTTCCGGCGTCTAGGGCGGATGTTGGTTCGTCTAAAAGCAAGATTTTTGGTTGTAGAATGATGCCGCGGGCGATCGCCACTAACTGCTTTTGGCCCGTGGAAAGCTGCAATTCCGTGCGATCGAGCCATTCTTGGGGTATGTGTAATTGTGCGATCGCCCCGCTAATTCTCTCAGCAATGTCTGATGTAGCCACGCCCCGCAGCTTCAAAGGATAAGCCAAAGCTTCCCGCACCGACATCCCCAACAGCTTGGATTCTTGCAGGATCAGGGTGATTTGGCGGCGAAGTTCGATCGCCGGAATTTGCCGGTATTCCGTATTTTCCAGATAAATCGAGCCCGTCGTGGGGCTGCTGAGTCGGTTTAACAACCGCAACAGCGTAGTTTTCCCAGCCCCCGAAGGGCCCACAATTGCCACGCGATCGCCAGAGTACACATCAAACGAGATATTGTCTAATAAGTAGCTAGAGGCGATCGGTGTTTTCAAACTTACACCATCAACACGCAATTGAGGAATTGTTTCTGTCTTATTTTCTGAATAATTAGGCATTGAATTAATTGAAAATATGGTAGTAGCGGATAAGTCAGGAAAATTCAAAAAATATAATACTGTATTGGTATATTGTAGGGGCGGGTTTAGCTCAGAATTTATGAAACAATCGACTTTATCAAGGCAAAACCCGTCCTCTCTCTCTCTGAGAATTTATGAAACAATCGACTGTATCAAGGCAAAACCCGCCCTCTCTCGTCAAATAAACTGTATGGCGTTATACAATCCGTTATCTTCCATTAGTTAGAGCCATTAAAGAATCCGTTACCGAACTTTTTTCTCAAACCTTCACAGCTTTATCCAAAGGAAAACCCAGATGTTCGCGCTGTTCCAAATAAAGCTGAGCAACACTGCGCGCCAAGTTCCGAATCTTGGTAATATAGCGAGTTCTTTCCGTTACCGAAATCACACCTCTAGCATCGAGCAAATTGAAAGTATGAGAACATTTTAACACATAATCAAGACTCGGCAAAACCAAACCTTGTTTTGTCAGTTGTTCAGCTTCTTGCTCGTACAATCCAAACAAAGTAAACAGCAATTCAGGATTAGAAGCTTCAAAGTTATAAGTACATTGTTCTATTTCCCCTTGCAGGAAAACATCACCGTAAGTTATACCATCTTTCCACTGAATTTTCGTCATCGCATCAACTTCTTGGAGATACATTGCGAGGCGTTCTAGCCCGTAGGTAATCTCAATCGAAACGGGGCGACAATCTATACTACCGCACTGTTGAAAATAGGTAAATTGAGTAATTTCCATCCCGTCAAGCCAGACTTCCCAGCCCACACCCCAAGCTCCGAGGGTGGGCGATTCCCAGTTGTCTTCTACAAAGCGAATGTCGTGGTCTTCCGGGCGAATTCCTAATGCTCTCAGGGAGTCTAAATAAACTTCTTGAATGTTGGGAGGAGATGGTTTAATCAGGACTTGATATTGATAGTAATGTTGGAAGCGGTTAGGATTTTCGCCGTAGCGTCCGTCGGTGGGGCGGCGACAGGGTTCGACGTAGGCTACAGACCAAGGTTCGGGGCCAATTGCTCTGAGAAAGGTGTGGGGATTCATGGTTCCTGCACCTTTTTCTGTGTCGTAGGATTGGGCGATCAGGCAGCCTCGATCGCTCCAGAATTGATTCAAAGTTGCAATGACTGATTGAAAGTTCACTGTTTTCAATATAGCTAGGATGTGTCTCAACTTATTTAAGCATAAAAAAGGCAGGGTTTATGTAAATAAACCCTGCGAAAATCATGTGTGGTGTGAAAAATTAAGCAGTTTGGATTACTTTCTCGTTTAGTCAGCAGGAGCGAGGGAAACTAACAGAGTGATGCTGTCAACGCCGATGACATAAACGGTGTCTCCGGGCGTAAGAGTGATTTGGCGATCGCACCGTGCGGGCCACCAGCTACCTTGGAAGCGGACGCGACCTGTTTGATTCGGGTAAATCGATTCATCGACGACTGCTTCTTCGTTAAAATAGACAAAATTGGTATTGATGTAGTTGTCAACTAACATATTGTTTTCTGTGCTGTAGGTGTGAATAGAAAAAATCGAACCGAAAGCTTTTACTAAGTTAAACATTTCCCTGACTCCTGTTGTGTTAATATATATATCGAAGTTTTATCGCCTGTTTATGCTATTTGAAAGGTTGCATTTCCTGATTGTTCGTCCTCTGATTTAGTCGGCGGGAGTGAGCGAAACTAACAGAGTGATGCTGTCAACGCCGATGACATAAACGGTGTCTCCGGGTGTGAGGGTGATTTGGCGATCGCACCGTGCGGGCCACCAGCTACCTTGGAAGCGGACGCGACCTGTTTGATTTGGGTAAATCGATTCATCGACGACTGCTTCTTCGTTGAAGTAGTTAAAATTGGTGTTGACGTAATTTTTGATTAACAGATTATTGGCTGTGCTGTCTCCTTGAGAGGAGAAGATAGATCCGAAAGCTTTTACTACGTTGAACATGATATTTATTCCTGTTTGGTTACAATATGTGAAAGTTTAATCGCCTGTTTATGCTATTTAAAAGGTTGCATTTCCTGGTTGTTGATGCTCTGATTCAGTCTTAGTCTGCGGGAACAAGGGAAACTAACAGAGTGATGCTGTCAACGCCGATGACATAAACGGTATCTCCGGGTGTGAAGGTCATTTGGCGATCGCAACGTGCGGGCCACCAGCTACCTTGGAAGCGAACGCGACCTGTTTGATTCGGGAAAATCGATTCATCGACGACTGCTTCTTCGTTGAAATAGTTAAAATTGGTGTTGATGTAGTTGTCGATTAACATATTCTTTTGTGTGCTGTAGGTTTTAGTGGAGAAGATAGAGCCGAAAGCTTTTACTACGTTGAACATGATATTTACTCCTGTTTGGTTAAAATATGTGGATGTGTAATTGTCTGTTTGTGCTATTTGAGAGGCTGCATTTCCTCGGTTGAGATTGATCGATTGCCCTGATATTTCAATGTTCTTGTCTTTCCTAGTTTTATCCGGATCGAAGGCAAAGAAATTTTGAAATGTAGGGGGGGATTTGAGAAGCGGTTGCGGGGAGTTTAAATCGAGTAATTCCAAGGTATTGAATTAACGATTTAGTAGTTGAGCTGTTTGTGGGATTGCCTCAAGGGTAGATGCGGTTATCTACACTAGCCCTTGACTGATTCCGCATTACTGCTGCTGTGAAGATGTTTTATTTTTGGACTTGATTTTTGGGTGTGATTTTTTGACTCGGTTGTGACTCGTTTGCTTTACACTTACTAATTTGCCAGGAGTCGAATGTCTGTGGGGCGATCGCCCTGACACTTTCTATCTCTGGTATTGGCACAGGACAGTTGTGAACCAGCAAGCAACGATTTATCAATGCTTTTAGCCTATCGATCGGGCTGGTAGCTGTGCCAATTTCGGTAAGTGGACTACCGCCGATTGTGAATCCTGAGTTTACGCAAAGTCGATCGCCCAATCCGGAATATCCGTACATATCCCGTCCGTGACTCAGAGCATCTGCGGTAAAATACCTGTTATAGGTTCCTAGTGAGGACTTCAGTCCTTTCTTGTCTGAGGTTCGTAGTGAGGACTTCAGTCCTTTGTGGTCTCATAAGGACTGAAGTCAGCCCCGGAAGCGTAATATGTAGATGTAAGGTGTGCAGTCTGCACCGCGAATCCTATAAGTAGCGTACAAAACCACTTTTTAGCTTTAGCCCTGTAATCGCAATTATTGAACAAGTCGAACTTAAAATCAATTCATAAAATTCCGAAACTTAAACTCATCAAAGTCATTTTTATCAAAAATCTGCTTGATACTGCATAATTGTTACCGGAATTCTGAATAAAATTTTACCTAACTGAGACAAACCGAACTTGAATTTCAGGGACTGCGGCAAATCTTGCACGGAAACTTCTACAAAACCAAAGCGAGTATAAAATGATGCGAGTTTCTTTCCCAAACATTCTAAGTATAGCGGTGCTGTAGCCTGTTGAATTAGATGTTTTGTGAGGTAAATGCCCAAACCGCGATCGCGCCAATCCTTCGCCACCACCAAACTACCCAACTCTTGCGCGCCCGTAAAGTTCCGCAACTGTCCGCAAGCAGCCAAATTTCCCTCACATTCAATCACCCAGAATTGCTCCCAGCGCAACTGAGTCGGATCGAGTTTGGCACTCCAGACTAACTTTCTAATTGATTTGATATCTTGCTCCGATGCTTGGCGTATAACGCATTCTGGGGGTAAAGAAACAGAACTTGCAATCATGAGTTATAGCTGGAAACTACAGCAGCGATTCGTTTGAAAATGCGAAAAACTTCGTAAAGTTCGTTTCCGGGATTCTGAATATCAAACAACTTAGATAAAGCATACTGCGGTGTATCTTGTTTAGTCACTTTGATGAATCGGAAACTGCTGCCATTGGTCAGAAGCCCAAACGTTGGTTGTTCTGAATTTGGGTCATTCAGCATATAAAATAGTAATTGAGGAAGTCCAGCTTCAACGGAATATTGCGATCGCTTGGCTTCGATCGCCACGACCCAAAAAGATTGCAGCAATAATAGGACATCTATGCTGCCCCTAACAATTATATCTTCATCTTCGACAATCAGTTCAACAGATTTTTCACATTCTATGTGAAAAGGAGTCAGGAAAAAATCTGCTACAAATAGCAAAGGAGCTAGTACCACCATTTTTACAGTATCTTCTAGGAAAGGGAATGAGGTACTGTTGATATAGCCTGCTTTTACTTTGTCGAGCGATCGCTTTTCTGCGTCCCCGATTTCTGGCAAATCATCAATCCATTCTCGGAAAAATTGCTCGTCTTCAGACAACTGTAGATTAAATTTTGTTTTGACATCGCGCAGTGTCAGTGTTTTTGCTTGAATGCTTTGTGTCATAGTTTTTTGTATATCTTAGCTGGTTGTAACTTATTGTAGCATATCAATTGGCGATCGCCCCCAGCAACACCTCCGCACCAAACCGCACCGGATCGGTACAAGGCAATCGCGTTTCTGCTTGAATTTCAGCTATTGCTAACAGCGCATCTGCCTCATTTAAGTGATAAGTATTGAGAGCGATCGCACTGACTTTTGCCCCAACAAAAGCACCCGCAGCAGCGGCCACTATTTCGTACAATTCAACCACTTTCGATAACCTGGGAATTGCTACGTGCGGGTGATGGCGAATGTGAATTTGTCCGGCTCTGTGCGCTAAAATTAAGTGAGTTGGCTGCGCACCTCGCAGCAGCGGCAGAGTCGCCGTCGAACCCGGATGCAATAGCGAACCTTGCCCTTCTACGTGCAGAATATCGCATTCCGAACCCAATTTTATTACCGCTTGTTCGACAGCACCAGCGGCAAAATCAACTCGTACTGCATCCAAAGCAAGGCCTTGATTTCCGAGCATTAAACCCGTTTGTCCGGTTGCTAAAAATTTGGAACGCAAACCCCGCCGCAAACAAGTGCGATTGAGTTCCAAACTGGTTGACATTTTGCCAACGCTCATATCTGTACCGACGGTTAACACGCGGCGACAGCTTAATTTAGCAGCGGCCGCAGAGGCGATCGCCCCGATATTTTCCGGTTCCTGACGCACGTCCCAAAGGGAGCATCCCACATTTGCAATGAGTATAAATACTCATTGCAAATGTGGGATGCTCCCCCCAATGCCATCCTAAACGATTTGGCTGGTGCGCCCTTTTCTGTCGGGAAGTTTGCCGCATATTCTGATTCAAATTCAGACCACGGGATTATTTGGGTCATTTTTACCCAACGGTTGTCAGCAGACAATTTAGACCCGTTGGCTAGTTCAAAGTCTAAGGGTGGGAGGGGAGCAAGCTCAGCTTTTTTGTACATGAGCGCAGGTTGTGATGCACGGGTTTTGCACTATTCTACCTGTTTATCTTGCACTTTACTCTCGATCGCGCGATCGAGTAACCCAGGCCAAGTAACACGCGATCGATATATTCAGCAAACCCTAAGTACGGAAGAGCCGAAAATGCACCGGGAGATTACTATTGGGGTTGTGGGAAAGATGGCAGCGGCAAAAATATGTTGGGACAGATTTTAATGGAAGTGCGAGAGATTTTGCGAAAAGGTACGTAGCGAGTAAAACAAAACTTACAAGTTTGATCGTTCGGACTTCAGTCCTTTCTTTCTAAATTCAAGAGGGAGGACTTTAGTCCTTACTACGAACCTATTTTTTATGATAAAGCAGGACTTATTTAATCCTAAGTCCTGCCATGATGCTAAGCGAGCATTTCCTCAATTTTATTAAACAAGGTGACTCAAACATCCGCCTGACCAACTGTCAAATTTTGTGTCAATCTCCCCAGGCTGTTCTAGTAGAGGGTTTAGCCTCTCCTTGGAGACTGCGAAGCAGGGGAAACGGTAAAAACCCTGCACCACTTGTTTGTTTTGACAACTACTGTCAACCTGAATTAACTTTTATCGTCGCAAGTACAGCATTGTTCGCCAGTCGCCTCCCGGACACCGTTCTCCTTAGGTTGGCGATTCACAGGTTACACAGCAAAACACCTGTTCTGGTTTTTGTTGTTTATTTATGTTGTATGTTTCTATTCTGTGCGATTTCTCTAAAATGTTAGCTGTTGTACAGAATTCTTTACACTTTTTTCACTCAAAAGCTGATCCATCCGCCTTCGTTAAGAGATCGATCGCACTTTTGGAATCCTACCTCAGACTTAAGTTCGGGGATCGCAGCTTAAGTGAGTTTCCAACGCATTCTCAGATTGCTGACTGTTAAGATTTTTGAGTTATTTGGCTGCATTCGCGCCGAACTGCCGCCTTTGCTGTTGAGTTCGGTTAAATTCTTTTTCTTCTTCTGTCAGTAAAGAATTGTCGATCGGCGATCGCATATCCCACTGCAACTCTGAGAGTAAAATTAGACAGCCTGCGATCACAATTCCGGTTGTCAAATACTGCCAAGGTGCGACAAAGGGCAATAATCCGATCGCAAATAGATGAGTTAGCCCGATCGCCATAAAAGTGCGCGATCGCAAACCGAGTCCAGT
>JBDTEI010000307.1:0-7888 GCA_039922675.1 Microcoleus sp. | reverse complement strand
AGTAAATACGAAGAAACCAGGAGTTGTAGAACTGCCCACAGCCTTAGCTTGAGCCGCTTCAACACTCGAATAATTTCCACCCGTGAAAATCACCAACTGTTTGCCAGTAATGTCAGGAGTTGAACCGCTAACACTCGCAAAATTAGTAGTAGTCAAGTTGCCGAAAGCGTTCGATACAAACTGCAATTTGTCAGTACCAAAGGTAAAGTCAGTAATCGTATCGCCGCCTTCTTTAGGTGCCCTGTAAACAAAGAGATCGGCACCACTGCCACCCGTGAGGAGATCGGCACCGAGACCGCCTGTGATGGTATCGTTGCCGTCACCGCCGTTGATGGTATCGTTAAAATTGCTGCCGACAATGCTGTCATCGCCTCCTAAAGCATTGAAATTAACTCCGACCGGATAAGTGCCGAAGTTTAAATTGTCAGGGCCGGAAGTACCGACAGGAACATTTAGTGGCGGGCCGCTGAAGACAAAGTTCTGGACTTGGAGGCTAATTTTCAGCGAGAAACTCGCGATAATTTCAAAGCGCACTCCCACAGAAAATACCAGCACCGAACGGCCAGTACCGGCATCTGTAAACTGGCAGAAAGTAGGCGCGTCGCTGGTGCCGCCCAAAGCTTTAAACCGCGCTTTCAAAGTCTCGATGCTGGTAACGCTGGAATCGTCGCTGAAGTCGAGCAAATTAGCACTGCCGATCGCCCCAAGAGCAGAACTAGCCGTAATCGACAGTTTGGTCAAGCTAGAAACGCTGAGATTACCAAAAGCTGCGGCCGATAAATCTAAAAGATCATCGACCTTAAAGTCAGTAATTAAGTCAGCGTCTGCAACTGTTTTAATGTCTTGGCGAGAAGTGGGGTAAATAAAGGTATTCTTCCCAGCACCCCCACTTAGAGTATTGGTTCCTGCGCCGCCTTCGATCGTGTCGTCCCCATCTCCACCGGAAATCTTATCGTTCCCAGCGCCGCCTATAATGACATCTTTGCCCTTACCGCCTGTGATGTTATCACCGCCGTCGCCACCTTTGATATTGTTATCGAGCGTCGCCGAACCGACAATAATTTGAGGAACTGTATTGCCATCAAACTTAAAGACATCTTGATCGACTTTCAAGGTAAAACGCTGGCCGGTGACAACGTTTGTGCCTTGGTTAACTTCAAAACCAAAACTAGCCGCACCTATAAAACCAGGTGCCGCTTGGAAAGTTAACAAACCAAGGCTAATGTCTAATTGAGTGAATGTCACACCGGCTTGTGTTACCGCTGCTCCCTTAAAGAATAGTTGCCCGGTTTTAGCATCAGGCAGCTCCGTTAGCTTGAAGACTACGCCATTAGCACCTTGCGGGCCACCGGCAAACCGTAACAAGTCAGAAGTAATAGTTTGCGGCTTGCCGTCGGAACCGACAGTCAGGGTATTATTCGCTTCCACTCGCGGAGGTATAGGAACTACCGTTAGAGCTGGAGTTGGAGTTGGAGTTGGAGTTGGAGTTGGAGCAGTACCATTAACTCCCAAAAAGTCGCCAGCATTGAGAATTTTAGCGCTGACATTCAACAATAGCGCCAGCACCAACTGATTGCTGCTGAGCCGAATTTCGGTATTGACGCCGACTTGTAGAAAGGACAAGCTGCTAAAAATCAAGTCGCCAGACAGCAGAAACTTGTCGCTGCCGTGTGTGTAGTCAGTGATGACTGAACTTCCGGGGCTGGTAGTGTTACTGATGACAAAAACGTCATTTCCAGCACCGCCGGTACAGGTATTGTTGCCAGTACCGCCAACGATCGTATCGTTGCCCGCACCGCCCATCAGCGTATTGTTGCCCGCACCGCCGACTATGCTGTCGTCGCCGTCGCCACCGTCTGCCATGTTATTGCCACTGCCAGCAACGAGCGTATCATTGCCCGCACCGCCCATCATGGTGTCGTCGCCCTCGCCGCCGCTAAGGTAGTCGTTGCCGTCGCCACCGTTGCAAACGTCGTTGCCTTTGCCACCCATCAAGGTGTCGTCGCCCGCATCGCCCATCAAGGTGTCGTTGCCCTGATCGCCACTAAGGAAGTCGTTGCCCGCACCGCCCATCAAGGTATCGTTGCCTTTGCCACCGTAGACGGTATCGTTGCCGTCGCCGCCGTTTGCCATGTCATTGCCCGCACCGCCCATCAAGGTATCGTTGCCCGCATCGCCCATCAAGGTGTCGTTGCCGTCGCCGCCGCTAAGGTAGTCGTCGCCGCCACCGCCGCTAACGTAGTCGTTGCCCTGATCGCCACTGATGGTATCGTTGCCATCGCCACCGTAGCAATTGTCGTCCCCTTTGCCGCCGTAGATTTTATCTTTGCCGCCGTTTCCTCTGATGGTGTCTTTGCCTTTTTTGCCGAAGATCGACTCGTCAGCGCTGGTGCCAACAATTAAGTCATCGCCATCGGTACCTTTGAGCGTCTGGGGATCGCTGCCACTGTTGTCTTTTTTGTCAGTTGTGTTGCTTGCACCTGTTGCGGGTACGACGTTAACTCCTGCAATGTTGGTGCTATCTGCAACAGTTTTTGCAGGAGTGTCAGTAGACACATTTGTTACATTGCTTTTTGGGCTGCTATCTGCAACAGTTTTTGCAGGAGTGTCACTAGACACATTTGTTACATTGCTTTTTGGGGTGTTGCTGCCGCCGTTTTGTGCGATCGCATCGTCAATTAACTTGACTAACCCGCTGTCAGAATTGATGGCGCTGCTGCTACGGAAAGCCGCGAGTCGATCGAGTTCGCTGGCGGAAAATACGAGTTTTGGTTCGCTGTCATCCTGGGCGATCGGTATAGACGAACTGGTTCTTGTCATGTCATAAGTTTCCATTTGCTCTGGATCGGGAAAAAGTGTTCCCGATACATTTTCCAACATTTCTTCTTTCATCTTTGATATTTCCAAAAAAGAGCTGAGTTTCTTAGAGTCAGTTTATCAGCAAGGGGGATACAGCATTAGCAGAAAATTATCACTTCCTACTTTCGCCTACTAGAGCGGCTTGTATCCCCACCTTTCTGTTATAGATGCTATTTAAACAAAACTGCAAGGGCTTATTTCGATCAGTTGCGAGTTTTATCTTCTGTTGTAATTGCGCACCAACAATCATTGATTCGCCACCTACACCGTAAGCGCTGCGCCGAAGCACAGCTCACTTTTGCTGTTCTCCGTAATTTCTACAGTGAATTAGCAAAAGTGTAGATTTTCTACGTAATTTCTACAGTAAATTAGCAGAATGTCAACTCGCAACTCACAACTCCCGCATAACTACCCAAAACCTTTATTACCCAACTTTTACCTTGCTTTTCCTGCGATCGAGCCTGGTAGCCTTCATTTTTTGTAACACTCCCAGCTCTGACAAATCCTTCCCTGACTTAAGGATTTGTATCTCTTTTGCAAGAGACTACAGGCTTCTAATTTTTGTTCCCGATGATTAATAAAAGATTTAGATGGTTCGCCCAGGCAAATATTTGTTTTAATTTTCGGTCGCCTAAGTTTCTCTCGATTCGAGCGAGCATCGCGAACTGAGAAAATATTTTAGTTGAGAAAAATGCTAGCAACCATGCAAAAAATCATGTATTTCCAGACACCTTGTAAACATCCGAAACAAACAGCAATAAACGAGTTATAGCCTTTTTAATTTCAGATGAGAAATGACCGATTTTCTATGCCTTTGAAGCTTGCCTACAGTTATTGTTTTTTTTAAAGTGGCATTATTTTGAGTTAAAGTTGCAAGCTCAATCGGCATTTTGAGCGGGAATGACGCAGGGTTGGTCTGAGAAACCTGGTTTATATGTAGGAGGTTTATAGTTATTTTTCACCAATATTTATCCGAAAAAAAGGCTGGATGAAGGGGAGCATCTCATTTTTCTAAAAAGCATTTTTTATAGTGCGAGCTTGCGCACAGATGCTCCCAGATGAGGCTTCGTCCTCTAGATGATAAAAATGCTTGTTACTGGAGAGGGTGGGAATATTTAATAGCAGTTGTATTGTGGAAAATTATTGGATACTTGACTTTGTTTTTCCTGCTTAATTTTAACTATATTAAGACAGTTAAATAAAAAAAACAATAACATAGAAGCGGTCAATTAGCAATAATCGATGGTTGCTGCTCTATCGATTACCGATCGCCAGTCAGGGATGATCGATGAGGGGAGATGGCTTACGGATGAGGACTCCCCCGCTGACCAATTAATTAATTGACACAAAATCAAGATTTGAGATAGGGGGTTGATGGTAAAGGATAAGCGGCTAAGACAGAGCGGCAGATCGTCGCCCCCAAAATTTTACTCAAATTTGCTTTCGATATTGCCCTGAAAATGGTTGGCGAGAGCCGAAGTAATTTTAATAAGAACTAGAGATCCGCTTGGTAAAGTGCCTCCAATTTAACTTTACTCAGCAATGACCAACTCAAGTTCCCGACGAAGGTAAAGGGGTCTGCGGTAGAGGTGCAAAATGTTAAAGATAGCAAAATTAGAGAAAATTTGGCTTTCGCCGAGCCATAGGGCAATCAAAACTAATAAACTGTTATTAAAGTACAAGTTTTATACCCTCAAAGTGTTTGAAAAAATATATTTGAGCCCAACGCTCGCCCGATCGGGGGAAGCGCATTCAGAAAATTTGATTGAAAGAGTAAAAATCAGTTTGCCGGTCGCTATTGCTAGCTGCAAAAAGGCAGGCACATTCAGAATTGAGGCGGGAGGGCGCTAAATCGGTGAGCCAAGAATTTAAACTCTCAGTCACCCCAGTTGGGGACGACGAATATCTAGTGCGGACAGAAAAGGTTGCACCCGGTGTACCCTTAGCAGAACAACAAGTCCGCTGGCCGATCGACCAATGGCTTGCACTTTCTGCTCAACTGATGAATGACCCTATGGTGGGCGTGTTCCAAGCAACAGGTGCTGGCGGTCGCGGACTCGGGCGATCGACAAAAAACTCAGCGCCGAATTTAGTAGCCCTAGGGCAAGAATTATACAGCGGACTGTTTCAAGGAAACTTGCGCGATAGCTGGACTTGCGCTCAAGGTATCGCCCAGCACCGCCGAGAAGTGCTGCAACTGCGCCTCGGACTCAAAGGCAGGCACTTGCCGCGGTTGCCGTGGGAAGTTCTGCACGCGGACGATCGCCCTTTGGCAACTGGCACCGATGTCGTGTTTTCTCGCTACCAACCAGGTACAAGTTTGTTCAAACAAACCCGGATGGTACCTAGCAGCGGCCCAATAAAAATTTTAGTGGCGATCGCATCTCCGAGCGATCGAGACAGCTTGCAGCTCAAGCGAGAAGTGCTCCACCTGCAACAAGAACTGCAAAACCGCAGCGCTAACCCCCTCAAAAACAGCCCCCATTCCCCGGAAATTCAACTGACTATTCTCGAACAGCCTGATCGAGAACAGCTTACCCAAGCCCTAGAACAAGGACACTACCAAGTTCTGCACTACGCAGGCCACAGCAACTTAGGTTCTAGGGGCGGCGAACTTTACCTAGTCAGCAGTCGCACCGGGTTAACCGAAACCTTGAGTGGCGACGACTTAGCCGGATTGCTCGTCAACAACGGCATTCAGATGGCCGTGTTCAACTCCTGCCGAGGGGCCTACGGCGACCCCTCAGACATCGGGGACGACAGCCCGGAACGCAATTTAACCGCAGCTTTAGTCAAGCGGGGCATTCCGGCAGTGCTAGCAATGGCAGAAAGCATTCCCGACGATGTAGCCCTAACTCTGACGCGGCTGTTTTACCGCAACCTGAATCAAGGCTATCCCGTCGATCTCAGCCTGAGTCGGGCCAGGGCGGGACTAATTTCTGCCTACGGTTCTCATCAGTTATACTGGGCTTTGCCGATTCTCTACCAGCACCCGGACTTTGACGGCTATCTGACCGGCGCGCCATCCGGATCTGCGGTGCAAAATTTAATCTTACCGGGAACGCCGACGGCGGGAGCAGGTACAGAATGGAAGGCGCCGTCTTCGCTTTCGACGATCGCCCAATACCCGCCCATCCCAGCCAATCAACCGCAGGAGTCAGACACTGATGACGGCGAAGTCTGGGAATATTTTCCCGATCAATTAAAAGATCGCAGGGATTGGGTTCACCAGAGCGATCGGCCTTCTGCTGCTAATTCACCGAACTCTATTCCTAATCCTGAGTCTTCCGCGATCCAAGCAACTCGCGACACTGCACCGACTCAGAAATCGTTAAAACAATCGCGATTGAAAACAGGTGTGGTAGTGACGCTTTGCTTGTTGACTGTTGCTTTGAGTGCTGGCTTTGTTCATTGGCGGCACTGGAATCACCGAGGCACGAAACCAGAAGAGTTACTGCCTGCGGTACGGACTCCCCTGTCACAAAATTACTTGCAAGAACGCCAGTAAAAGCGACAACTGATCGCAATGCTGAGTTTGGGGCCGCTTGCCCAGCTCGAAACTAACTGCGGTTGTGGTTAGCAATTCGCGATCCGCTGCTGCTCGATCGCATCTGGGATTTACGCTCATCAATCCGGTTTCTACCCAAAATCAGAAGCTGGGGAATTTGCCTATCTAGGAATAAACCGAGTTTTTCGTCGATAGTACGTGCGGGACTGTCGATCGAGCATTCGTGATTCGTGACAAGACAATAAAAGCCCGAGTTGCAACTATTAATCACGATCTTAACCCTGAGGGGCGATTGCTATATTTCACAATCACTGATGGTGGAAGTGGTTGTGAGTTTTACCTGTCCCTACAGCTTGCGCATAAATTTTGAGAGTCTGACAGTTGGCAGGTAACAAATGGAAATCAGCACATTTCCAGCGAAACTCTTTGCCGGTAACGGCGACTAATTTGTGTTGCATCAAATATTTAAGCTGTACTGCATTTAACTCGGTCTTTGTCCATTCCCCTGTGGAAATAACGTCAAATTCTCGGACTTTGGGCCGTCAGAGGACGATTTTCCCGATCGCCTCCTCGGACTCTACTGAGAAAGCAGCCAAGTGTGAAGAGTGGTGAAGCAATCTCGCGCGAGCGAAACAAATCGCTGTACAGCATTTAAATTGTATATTTTAATGCCCTAGGACTTACTCTTCTCCCCCGATCGCCTTCTCCGCCTCGAACATAACAGACAATCTTTTTGGTGCAGCAGCTTATTCCTCTCCTAGTGGCTGCACGATTTTTCTGCCGCCGCGCCTATTGAGTCGGGTTTTAGCTAAAACCCGTTCAACGAACAGGTAAAATTTCCTTGATTTTTTACCGGATTGCCTTCCCCGGACTGCGTTATGTGCAAGTTATATGCCGAACACCTTAATAGAAGATGGCTCTTCGGTATTTGGCGTTTTGAAGGGATTGGCTACCCGAAAAACAGGATTTGCAAGTAGCTGGCTGCGGCATCGAGAGCAAGTGCTGCCTCGCCTTGTTGAGGTAAAAGTTAACCCCGCGCGGGTAATTGCTGGCGGCAGATTTGCCTGTGCCGCGCTCTAGGTATTTTCATTCATGGCTGTACGAGCTTTTTACCTTGACCGCAGACAGGATCGGGGATTGGTGAATGCTGGTAACAGACTTTACTGTAAAAAAGTAAAGCATTTAATTTGCGACAATAATTCCCCGCGCGATCGCGCGGGTGAGGCTTACGCAAGCATCACCTGCGAGCAGCAAATAGATCGCCCTTCGAGTATGCTTACTTGCACCCCCGGTTTTGAGGCCACAGAAATTTATCCAGAATCATATATTCCTAATTCTTAGTATTGACAGTGAAACAAAGTTAATCTAATGTGTTGTAATTGATATAAGTAAAGTCCAATAAGCGAGGTACGGTCAATGGCAGAAACAGCTACAGCACCCTTAACAGGAAAAGGTCTGCTTCAAAAAATCAAAGGCAGCGATTTGCCGCGCAGAGAACTTGCAAAGCTTTGCGGCTACTTC
>JBDTEI010000306.1:0-5586 GCA_039922675.1 Microcoleus sp. | reverse complement strand
ACAACTAACAACTAACAACTGACAACTAACAACTGACAAAAAAAAGTTGCTGCCTCTCTTGGGAGGGCAGCTACTCAAATGAAGCATTTTAATGTCTCTCAAAAACTTCTGGATTAACCTTCAGACGTTCCCGACTTATTCGGCAATTGCAAGTCATCAGGATCTACATAATGACAAACTGCTTTGTCCATGCAAATCAAAGCCCAGCCGGATTGATCAATGCTCATCAACTTGTAAGAAGCGGGCTGAATAAAGAAACCTTTGTGGTTGCGGGTTGCTGGTTTGATGTTAACGTGGCTGTCGTTGCTCATGTCGTTACAACTCCTAATATTTATGGTAGTCAAGTCTGAAAACCGCTGAGCGGGTTTGTCGATCGTCTAAGTTTTCAAATACTAGCACTGACTTCCTGAGTTTTCCATAAAGTTATTTATTGATTTATTACGATATCGTAATAAACCACAAACCCGATTCCCTTGATCCCCGCTCAAAAATCGACTTGTTTGCGCGGTTACGGCTCCAGAAGCCACTGCTTGACACGGGCGAGACTCTTCCAGTCCGGTTTTCTGCTTAATCCTTCTTCAAAATTTTTTTTAACTTCGTCCAGCAACTCTTCGGAAGCCATCAGAAGTTGCTGAGCGACTTCAACGTGGGGGCGCACTCCTTTTTCTTTGAGGTCGAGGATAGCGACTGCTAGGTTGATGCGAGCTTGGGGGTCGTGAGGGTTCAATTTAACGGCGGTTTTCGCTGCCTTTTGAGCCGATGTGGGTTTATTTTCCAGCAGGTAAAGCCACGAGAGGCTAGCCCAGGCATTGCCATTTTTGGGGGATTTCTCGCACAATTCTTTGAACACGGGGATCAGATTAGCAGGGGCTTCGCCAGCTTGGTAGCGATCGAAACCGTCTTTAAACATTTCTTCAGGGGTCATTCGATTTTAGATTTTGGATTTTAGATTAAAGAATTGCTCGAAAGCATTGGGTAGGGGACAAAGGAAGCCAATCCGAGGCTAATGGTCGATCGCTATGATCGACCAACTGTCAGCAACGCCGCTTGAGACCAATTACCGATGCCCCATGCCCGTGCTCCAAGCAATTTTCCCATTTAAGCAGAAAAAGAACTACCACAGCCACAAGTTTGAGTAGCGTTGGGGTTGGTAAACTTAAAGCCGCCGCCGATCATGGAATCGCTGAAGTCGAGCACCAAACCGTAGAGATAAAGAATGCTCTTGCGATCGCAAACTACCTGAAAACCGTCGTAGTCGAACACCTCATCATCAGATTTCACAGTGCTGGGGTCTGCGAAATCCATCACGTAAGACATACCAGAACAGCCGCCCTGGCGCACCCCTACCCGCAAGCAGAGGTCTTTACCTTGTTTTTCTCGAAGAGCTAAAACTTGACGGACAGCAGAGTCCGTCATTTGAATGCCCCGCTGTTGTGAAATCGCTTGAGTCATAATTTGCCGAACTCCTGAGACTGTCTAATCATAAGAGTTTAATCTTATCCCTCCATTGTACAGGGAAGAAGTCATTGGTCATTGGTCGTTAGTCATCGGTCATTGGTCATTAGTCATCAGGAAGAACGCAGAAGGGTTTGGGGAATTAAGAACATCCTCACCGTCAGGGGGATTGCGATCGATGCTGAACGCAGAATTTTTAGCTTTTAATTTTAAATTCTCGTGGGGCCTGGTTTCCAAGCTTGATGTCCTCTCCCCCTATAGGGTTTATGATTGAGAAGCAGCGGTTGACCCTTTGTGGCACCGCAACAATGCTTCACCCAACGGGCTTACTCTATGGCAGCGCTGAATCGCTCTACTCTTCGTCGGCTACAAAACTTACCTCAAATTCCCAGCGTGTGGGAGGGCGACCGCCGACCGTTATCTAATGCTGACTCGCACATGATGCTAGAGGACGACGACGATCCAGAAGCCGGTGGCGAGTGTATTCTCTGGGTGGACGGCTCTGAAGGCATCGTGAGAGCTATGGACATGGTAGGCCCAGATGCCGGCCCAGAGGCGATCGTCCGGGCTCTGCTGCGAGCAATGGAACATCCCCAAAGTCCGGCTCCCGCAGTCCGTCCCCAAAAAATCGTAGTCAAAAACCGAGAAATTCAATTTTACCTGCGGGGCGTGCTTCAAGATTTAGGCATTTCCATTGACTACGTACCGGAATTGCCCCTGATTGACGAAATATTCCGGGGCATGGAAGAGGTCGCTGTGAATCGGCCTCCCGAATTGCCGCCTCAGTACGCTGAAGTGCTAATGGAAAAAGCAGCTCAAATTTGGCACGATGCTCCCTGGCGGACTTTGAGCGAACACCAAATTATATCTATTGAAATCAATCAGTGGGATGTCGCCAGCCTCTACGTGTCCGTATTGGGCCAAGGCAGAATGGATTACGGAGTTTTGCTGTACCGCTCTCTAGAATCCTTGAAGCGGTTTCGAGAGCGAGTAGTCAATGATGACTCTTTTGAAGATTTAGAACAGGCTTTTTTAGGGCAAGACTGTTTGTTTCTCACCTTTGAAAGTGTGGGGGATATTGATGAGGACGAAGACGAAGAAATTGATTTAGCCGATTTGCCTCCATCGGAAATTGAACCGAATTTTGGCAACCTGCATCCTTTAGAAGGATTGCGATCGATTCTTTATGAAGAAGAAGCCCTGACGATGTTAGTTGCTCTGGAAGCATTTCACCGCTTTTTCCGCAACGGTCGCCGGAAATTGGCAGCAGACACATTTCCCACTCTCAACAGCCGCTACCGCATCCCTGTTCCGCAGTCAGACGGAGAAACTCAGCAGGTATCTGTCAAAGTTTCGACGATGCCTGAGGTGTCCGATGAATTATTACAGATGCTAGGTAATGACGATGATGAGGATGAGGATGAGGATGAATTTGAAATGCCACTGCTGCGGGACGATTTGGTGCCGCAAAATTCATTTTTGAGTCTCGGTGCCGTACCTTGGGAAACGGTAGAATTTTTGCGCGGAAGTGTCCAGTTTCACCAAGGTGCAGAACTCGATCTTAATACCGCCGGAGATGGTTTGCCGGTAGTAATGATTCAAACTTCCAATCCTAAGGCGAAAACTATGATTCAGGATTTGAAAGAAGCTGGAGGGGTGAAGGCAATTTGTTTTAATCCGGGCCAAGATCCTTTTCAAGACGAGCAATACGACTTGGGTATTTTGCAAACTAAAAATGGGGAACTGTATTTGTTTGGCGAGTTTAATGAAAACGACCCGGTGCATCAGGAAGCTCGCAAAAAGTGGGAGCGCCGCTGTAAATTAACCAACGGTTGGTGCGGTTTGGTGATTGCTAAAGGGTTGATGGGCGCTTCTCGCGGTCAGCCTCAGTTTAAGGATATGGTCGCTTTGTTTGAGGTGCGCTGGGTATCTGCTAAAGACTTAGGCATTGGGCCACTTCAATTGATGCCGATGTTTTAGAAGAAGGAAGAAGGAAGAGGGAAGAAGGAAGAAGGAAGAGGGAAGATGTAAAAATATGTAAGGTGCGCAATGCGCACCCTAATTAATAAATTATTCAGGAGAATTATTATGTCAAATTATACTCAAAAGCGAGAAGTGTTAGTCGCCCTTGATGCAGCATTCGCTGAAAAAATAGACCAGCTTACGGATAATTGGACGGAGGCGATCGAACAAGCTCTCCGTCTATAGTCCGCTAAGCAAATAGAAGATAAGTTGCGCAAAATTTATCTTAACCGCAGTCAAGAAGATGTTGAATTTGAAGAAGAATGGGCAACATTTGCCGAGGAACAAATGGAAGAAATTTTAAGAGACGAAGGTCTTTGATACAATGACAGAAGCTTATCCGCAACAAGGCGAAGTTTATCTTGTGAGAGCTTTGCGAGCGATAGGAGATACTAAAAAACGTCCTGTTGCTGTCGTTTCCATAAATAGCCGCAATGAATAATTGAGCCGTACTGTACTGATTGTGCCTTTTACTAGCGATTTGAGCGGGGCGGGGAAACTCCGACTCGGATTTTGATTCCTGCCGGGGTAGGAGGGTTAGAATCGGACTCACTCGCCGTCTGCGAGCAAATTCTAGCAGTCCAAAAGACTTATCTGGAACAGGGCCCTTACGGTGAAATTAGTGCGGATTTTTTGGCAAGAATTCAGAGAGGGGTGCAAGTGGCGATCGGCATTTACGCACTTTGAATGTTTCGGAAATTCTAAAATTTGTTACAATCTGTAAAAATACTGGATAAGGATAGGTAAAATGCGGGTTGCGATCGTAGGTGCGGGACTGGCTGGAATGACCACAGCAGTGGATTTAGTGGATGCCGGCCACGAAGTAGAAATTTTTGAGTCCCGCCCCTTTGTCGGAGGCAAAGTCGGCAGTTGGGTTGACCCAGACGGCAATCACGTTGAAATGGGTTTGCACGTCTTCTTCGGCTGCTATTATAACTTATTTGCCCTGATGAAAAAAGTGGGAGCTTTTGACGATTTGCTCCTCAAAGAACACGTCCACACTTTTATCAATCAAGGCGGCGAAACCGGTTCTTTGGATTTTCGCTTTCCCGTGGGTGCTCCTTTGCACGGATTGAAGGCATTTTTCACGACATCCCAGCTAACGGTACAAGACAAAATTCAAAATGCGATCGCCCTGGGAACTAGCCCCATCGTCCGAGGTTTGATCGACTTTGACGGAGCGATGAAAACTATCCGCAATTTGGATAAAGTGAGCTTTGCTGACTGGTTCCGCAGTCAAGGCGGCAACCAAAACTCGCTCAAAAGAATGTGGAACCCGATCGCCTACGCACTAGGTTTCATCGACACCGAAAATATTTCTGCCCGGTGTATGTTGACAATCTTCCAATTCTTTGCAACAAAAACCGAAGCCTCTATGATGCGGATGCTAGCCGGTTCTCCCAGCGAATATCTGCACAAACCAATTGTGGAATATTTGGAAAGCAAAGGAACCAAAATTTACACCAGGCGCAGAGTGCGAGAAATTCAGTTTGAAGAAGGTGCAGAAACGCGCGTGACAGGTTTGGTAGTAGCTAACGGCGAAACCGAAGAAAATATTACCGCAGATGCCTACGTTTTCGCCTGTGATGTGCCTGGAATTCAAAAAATCTTGCCCCCAGCTTGGCGCAAATGGTCGGAATTTGACAATATTTATAAGTTGGATACTGTGCCGGTTGCTACAGTTCAATTACGGTTCGACGGTTGGGTAACGGAGTTGGAAGACGAAGCGAAACGCAAACAGTTGAGCCACGCTGTAGGAATTGATAATTTGCTATATTCAGCAGATGCAGATTTTTCTTGTTTTGCAGATTTGGCACTGACAAGTCCGAAGGATTATTATAAAGAAGGACAAGGTTCGCTGCTGCAATTGGTGCTGACACCGGGCGATCCGTTTATCAAACAAAGCAATGAGGCGATCGCGCAACACGTACTTAAGCAAGTTCAGGATTTATTCCCCTCAGCACGGGAATTAAACATGACTTGGTTTAGTGTGGTTAAGCTCGCTCAATCTTTGTATCGCGAAGCACCGGGAATGGATGTTTTCCGCCCTGCTCAAAAACCCCGATCGCCAATTTCTTTCTAGCAGGAAGTTACACTCAGCAAGATTAC
>JBDTEI010000305.1:0-4095 GCA_039922675.1 Microcoleus sp. | reverse complement strand
CTTCGCAGGGGCATTCCTTTCGCCAGCGACGATATCGGCTTTCTGACTCTACTGCTGGCGGCTTGGCTGATTCAGTTACCTTTGTTCTTTGTCGCTCACTTTTTAGCGGTCAAAATCTTAAATCCCTTACTGACTATGCTGCCGCGCCGCAACGCGAAAGCTCGCAAGTTCAAGCGCCGGCATACTGGAGTTCGATCGCACTTTCGAGAAGGATTGAATGCTGTTGTAGTGATTTTTTTTGCCTTTAATCTAGCGCTGCTGGTGCAAATTGCTCTTTTTTATTGGCCCGCGTGATCGATCGATCCAGCGCAGTTGCTCAGAGGAATCTCTACTTTAACAAATGTGGCGATCGCAGGTGGATTCGATTTCTGGCTAGTCAAATTAGCCGGAGCTTTATCGAGTTTAACGCTGTTAGCGGCGCCGCTATACCAACACGATTTCCGAGTGCGCCGGATGCGGGTGGCTCGAAAATTAGCCGAAATTACGGAAATGGAAATGACTGCATTTGAAACTGAGAAAATCCGCCGTCGCAAAAGGAGTTTGCTGAGGCAATCCGAAATTCAAATTCTCGGATTTCTACTTGCAATCGGAGCTGTAATTAGTGGCGCTGTTTTTTTTGTTGCCAATTTGCGAGGAAATCAGCAGTTTTCGCAGTCGGCGAGTGAGGTTAGCAAATCGCCGCCGCTAGCTATGAAAACCGGCGATCCTTACATTCGAGCTTTGATGCGCACTATTTCTGCTAGCGAGTCGAATGTTTCTCAACCTTATCACGTTGTTTACGGCGGCCAATATGTATTGGATTTGAGCCGCCACCCTGATTGGTGCGTGAAGATTGTTAACGGCCCAAATCGGGGCAAGTGTACTACGGCGGCTGGTAGGTATCAATTTTTGACTACGACTTGGAAGGATAAGGCGAAGCGCTATCACGCCCGTGCTGCTAATTTTTTATTTTGGGAAGATTACAGTTTTGAACCGGAAGATCAAGATGCTGTGGTTTATGCTTGGCTGAGCGATCGCAAGTTTTGGAAAGCTGATATTCCTGAGATGTTGCGCCAGGAAAGATTAACTGAGGTTTTGCGGATGTTGTCAGGAACTTGGACGAGTTTGGGATATGGAATTGAGAACAATTCTATGAGTTCTAGTTTGCCAAAAGTTTACCAGAAAATGCTGCGGGAAGAATTGGCAAATGCTGGTTCTTCGGTTAAATGAACACAAATTAGGGTAGGGAGACGGCTCCGTACCGTGTCCTATAAATATCTGCTGCTCGTTACTTAAATCGACTGACTGATGAATCTTTAAATTTTGGTAAAAATGCTGTCAGACATTTGTACAATTCTAATCCGGGCCCAGCTTGCAGCAGATAAAGCCTGTCGAAATTAATCTGGTTTCCGGGCTCTAATTTCCACTCGTTTTGCTGTGCTGTTTTCGGGGAAATTTCGATCGCTACCGTGATGTTAATAATGTTGTTGTGCTGCGGGATTCCCCGAAAGCAGTAGCTTTTACCCGTGCGTTTGTCGGAGTCGCTGCCGGTGATGTACCTGTCTTGTTTGCGAAATTGGATTTCTCGAAAAGGTCGATCGAGCGCAAATGAGTCTCGGTAGCGGTAGTCTCCGTCTGGTAAGCTTTCGACAGTGGGTCTGATTTGAGCTAGAACGGTTACTGCACTAAGAGTTAGCATCATTTATATGAGTTCCTTCTGTGAAATCGGCGATCGCGGTTGCTGGTGTCTGTGCCGCTGCGGGCGATCGGCTTAAACAAACCAGCTTTGTAACAAATTCCTACGAATTGTTATGCAGTTTAACTTGATCCCCGCCTATCGTGAATAATTATTTCATGGTTTCATCTCTCTTACGGATCTGAGTAATAATAGAAATATTGAGTAAGCCCTGAGAAATTTTACGGGCGCATATATAGCCATTAATTGAGGATACTGCTATGTTTGGCCTGACGCGAAGAACAAAAAATATAGGGCGGGTTGAAACAGGAGGTTCGCAACTGCGAGGCTCTATCGCCTCTACATCCAAAAGTATCAGCAGTGCGCGATCGCGAGTTTACAAAGATGAAGCTTTGGTATCTGCCTCGCTGGAGGGACTGCCGGCTCTTTTGGCATCCCTGGAAAGCTTTTGCGAGTAGAGTTTGACAATTTCTCTTGTTAAACATCGGGACTTGATAGATCTAAATTATCGCCAGACGCCGGAAAAGATATTCCTGACTGCGATCGCAATTCGACTTAAGTCTTCTTTCAGCAGCGGTGGCCAAGAAACTCCTTTGCGGAGTCCGGTTTCAAATTGCTGCAAACTTTCTACTGAGAGTAAATGCAGTGCCGAGATTAATTGCCGATCGAGCATTGGAGATTCTTGCAGGCCCTCAAACAATATTTTTAAAGCTAATAAAATGGATGTCACCTGTCCAGGTACGGGCGGTTGACCTTGTTTGAGGCGCATCAGGAAGGCGTCGGGATTTTTCTTGGTTTCGAGGGCGGTTCCTTGGTCGATCAGAAAACTGCGGGCTGTTTTGTAATCCATTGGATGTGCGATCGATCTCCTGCAATTAATTAGCTGGAATTATATCATCTTTTGTCGCGCTCAACTTGGCAATATAGCAGACAGAAGAAAAAAAGCAACTCGTTAAGCGCGCATTGTCATTTACCGTACAGCGAATTGTGACACCGCATTTTCATCGGCCGCGCAGCTTTCGGAAGGTGCGCCGCAGCGCACCCTACAGCTACTGTTGGTAGTTATGAATAAGTTTTACAGAACAGAAAAATAAAACAATGGCAAAACGGCAGGGAAATAGCAGAAAATCGAAGATTTATCGCTACTTGTGGCTATTTTTTTTGTGTCTGAGCTTCCTGTTAGTTCCGATCCTCCCCGAAATAGCTGCCGAAACGCCATTTCCCCCACCCGCTGCGATCGCAAATAATGCTAGTTTTGGAGCGAGAATTCAAAGGACGATGGGTTTACTCGCCGCCAGCACTCCCACAGACCGCCGCCAAGTACGCATCCTATTTTACGGTCAATCCATCACTCAGCAAGATTGGTGGCAAGATGTAGTAAAGGATTTGAAACAGCGATTTCCCAATGCAGATTTGATTGTAGAAAATCGGGCGATCGGAGGATTTGCAGCCCCGATTTTAATCCGTCCCAGCGAACACGATTTGTATCCTTTTTATCCAGACTTGCTAATTTTCCACGTCTACGGAGGCGATGAAGATTACGAAGCGATAATTGCCAATGTCCGCAGCCGCACTGCTAGCGAAATACTCTTGCATTCAGACCACATAAACTGGTTGCCGACAGGTAACAGCAGCGACAATCCAGATGAAGTCAAAGGATACGAATGGCACAATACTCATTCTACTAAATGGTTGCCTGAGTTGGCAGATAAATACGGCTGCGAAATCGCGGAAATTCGGGAACCTTGGCGCAGATATTTGCAAGACAATCGCTTGCAGCCAAAACAGCTATTGAGCGACGACATTCACCTCAATGCTTGGGGAAATTTTCTGCTAGCTGCTCTCATCAAACCACATCTGCGATACAACCCAAATTCTCCTCAAGTACCGCAGCAGGATTTAGTCAAAACCTATACAGTTGGCAGCGATGTTAAGTGGCAAGATGGTAAGTTGGTTTTAGAGTTTGAAGGAAATCGGATAGATGCGATCGCCGATAAAACCTTCAACGGGAAGGCGATTTCTGCTAAAATTGCGATCGACGGCAAAAAACCCTCAGAATTTCCCAAACTTTACAGCATCACCAGACCCAGCGCTACTGTGGGCGTCGGTTGGCCGGCAATTCTCCAAATATCTAGTCAGAAACCCCTAATCGTCGAAGATTGGAAAGCCATAATTACCGACATTAACAGCGACGCCACCAAGTTTAAATTTGACGTTGTAGGTTCTAAAACAGGTTACGACGGCAGCGGTACAAACGACAAAATGTTTGTTTCAAAATCTGGCCGCGTCGCGATTGAACCGAGAAACTGGTGGCTGCAAAATGCCTATGAATACTCGAAAAAGCCTACACCAAAAGGCTTTGAAATTTCATGGCAGGTTAAGCCGATGTTTGTTGATTCATACATTCCGCCAAAGATTGC
>JBDTEI010000304.1:0-4144 GCA_039922675.1 Microcoleus sp. | reverse complement strand
TACAGAGTTTTCAGAAAGAAAATATAGAAAATATTACACCCACAGGCGCGGGGGAAAAATAGTGATAATAATTAATCAGGATGCAAGTAGATTAGGTGTCAGCCGTCAGGGGAAAATAGAACCAATGGAAATTCAACAGCGAAGCAAGGATCGGGCCGATCACCAGCAACCAAACGCACTCGATCGCCCCGGTAAAATTTCTACGACAAAAGAACTAGATTCGTTGCTGCAAGAATCTTTAGATTTTAAAGTAGCGATCGACCGATCGACACTGGCGGTGAGGACGGACGCCCGAGGAATTATCAACTACGTCAGCGAGCGATTTTGTAGCATTTCTAACTATTCGCGCGCCGAACTAATCGGCTGCCATTTCGGCATCCTCCATTCGGAACATAAGTCTTCGGAATTAATCAAAAATCTGCGGTCAACTGTTACTAAAAGTGAAGTTTGGCAAGGAGAAATTAAGAACAAAGCCAAGAATGGCAGCGATTATTGGGTGTACGCAGCAGTAGTTCCGCTGTTGGACAGTCAGGGAAAACCCTGTCAATATTTGGCGATCGGATTCGACATCACCGATCGCAAAGCTGTTGAAAGATCCCAAGCCGCAGCCAACCGGGCAAAAGACGAATTTTTGGGCATCGCCGGACACGAACTTCGATCGCCCCTGAGCGTGATTTTAGGATGGGTGCAGCTAGCGCGATCGCGCAAGTTAAACGAAGCCACCACCAACCGCGCTTTGGAAATCATCGAGCGCAACGCCAAATTGCAAAACCGGCAAATAGACAATCTCCTCGATCTCTCGCGGCTGCTGCGAGGGAAAGTCCGCCTCAACGTCGGCCGGGTTCACCTCCCGTCTGTCATAGAATCGGCGATCGATACCCTCCGCCCCGCTGCCGAGGCCAAAAACCTCCGCGTAGAAACACATTTCTGCCCCACTGTCAGCTACGTTGTGGCAGATTCAGAACGCTTGCAGCAAATAGTCTGGAACCTCCTGGCCAACGCCATCAAATTCACTCCCGAATCGACACCAGACCCAATTCAAGTGCGAATCGATCCTACCCCGTTGGGCATCTTGATTCGAGTCAGCGACTGCGGTTGGGGGATAGAACCCAAATTTATGCCCCACATCTTTGACTACTTCCGCCCCGGAGATAGCTTCCAGTCCAAGGAACAAAATCGGCTCGGGTTGGGGCTCTTAATTGTGCGGCAGTTGGTAGAACTGCACGGGGGAACTGTTTGGGCCCAGAGTCCTGGCCTCGGTCATGGGGCGACTTTTGAGGTGCTGCTACCGATCGCTCACAGTAACAATTCGAGCGATCGCAGCAGTGCGATCGCCCAAAGGGAAAGCAGACCCGGATCGGTTTCCAAACCCCTAGCGGGAAAGCAAGTGCTGGTGGTGGAAAGCAGCGCCGAGATTCGAGAATTTCTCAAAACAGGCCTCGAAGCATTTGGAGCCAAGGTAACAGCGGTGGGTAGCGCCGCCGAAGCGATGACCGAGTTGGAACAGTCGCGGCCAGACGTGTTGGTGAGCGATATGGCGATGCCCGAAGCCGACGGCTGCGATTTGATCCGCCGTGTCAGAGCAATGGAAATGTCCGAGCACAGGGAGCTACTGCCGGCGGTGGCGCTGACGGGAGGCGTCCGGGAGGATGATTCGGCATCGGCGCTGGAGGCGGGGTTTCAGAGGCATTTGTCGAAGCCGGTGTCTGCGGATCAGTTGGTGAGCGCGATCGCCCAATTGGCTGGACTGACTGAATGCGGCGCGGGAGAGTGGGGCATGGGAAATGTCGGGGCGATCGCACCGCTTGCCCCGCTGCCGGACTCTAACAGTTTTGATGACAAAAATAAGGGGGAACAATTAACAACCGACAGCCGAGAATTGCCGCTGTTGCTGGTAGTAGAAGACAACAATTTTCTGCTGGCTTACCTCCAAACTTTATTGACTCCGTACTATCGAGTTGCCATAGCGATGGACGGGGTTGAAGGTTTAGAAAAAGCTAAAATTTTGCACCCAAATTTGATTTTGAGCGACCAAATCATGCCCCGACAAAACGGACTGGATTTGCTCAAGGAGATTCGGAACACACCTGAGTTGAGTTCGACTCCGGTCATCTTTTTGACAGCGCGATCGGGCATGGAAGCTCGGATCGAAAGTTTGGATGCGGGGGCTGACGATTATATTGCCAAGCCTTTTGACGAGAGGGAACTGCTGGCGAGGGTCAGAAATTTGCTCAGAACCCACGCAGCAGAACAGCAGTTGACAGCGCTCAACCGTCAGTTACAGCAGCAGAAACGGCAGTTAGAAACCGTGAATCTAGCCTTGCAGTATTTGGCAACTTACGACAGTTTGACTGAAGTAAGAAACCGCCGCTTTTTAAATGATTATCTCGATACGGAATGGCGGCGTTTGGGGAGGGAAGAAGCACCGCTGTCTTTGATTATGTGTGATATCGATTATTTCAAACTTTACAACGATACTTACGGCCACCAAGCGGGGGACGAATGTTTGCGACAAGTGGCGCAGGTTTTGCAGCGTTCGGTAAACCGATCGGCTGATTTAGTAGCGCGTTATGGTGGAGAAGAATTTGTCATAGTTTTGCCGAATACGGATATTCAAGGTGCGGCTTGCGTAGCTGAAACGATCGCCCAACAGGTGCGGGGTTTGCAGATTGTTCATGCTAAGTCTGGTGTCAGCGAATACGTCACGCTGAGTTTGGGTGTGGCTTGCTGCATCCCGGCGTCGATGTCGCAGCCTCCGATGTTAATTGCGATCGCCGATGAGTCGCTTTATCGGGCAAAAGCGGCTGGGCGCGATCGGGTTTCGGTTGCCGCATTTGAAGCGTAATAGTCAGTAGTCAGTAGTCAGTAGTCAGTAGTCAGTAGTCAATGGTTTTTAGTCAATCGAAATTGTATTGTAGTGCAATCGTCCCACTC
Source organism: Microcoleus sp. (assembly GCA_039922675.1). Lineage (GTDB taxonomy): Bacteria > Cyanobacteriota > Cyanobacteriia > Cyanobacteriales > Microcoleaceae > Microcoleus. Next base: position 1,210 of record JBDTEI010000304.1, on the reverse strand, counting down.
AACATTGACGCCCATATATTACCAATATACTATAAAATAGTGGTAGGAAAGACCAACCTATTGACACTAGCAAACTAAATTTAGAAAAAGCCTATGCAACCCATCCGACAAGGCGACGTAATTCTCACACCCGTACCGCAAATCCAAGGAGAAAAAAACCTCACCTAACTCTCGCCGAAGGTGAAGTTACCGGACATTCTCACCAGATTATTGAGGGACAAGCTGAACTTTACGAAAAAGACGGTACTTTGTACTATAGAAATAGCAATTCCATCAACAGAAATTGCGATCGGCTATTCTCTTGCACAAAAGCTAAGGAAAAATGGCATCGCGAGGCTCCCATCACAAATGGTAGTATATCTAATCATAGCACTGAGCCTGTGGTCAAAAGACTCAATGCGCGACATACTAAAAAATCTGATTGATGGACTTATTGAAGTCTGGTTGAAAACTGGTAAATATTGGAAAACTCCCTGTAAGGCAGCTATTACTTAAGCCATAAAAAAATTAGGGTCTCCTGTAATGAGACAGTTGTTTCATCAGAATTAGTCCTCCTATTTCTACTATCTTAAAGTCTCCCAAGCCTTAAGTAAACCGTATTAGCCTATAAATGGGTAGATTGTACCCTAACCATACAAAGACTGCACCCATTCCCATTCTTGCCTCAATCCTTCCCTCAAAGAAACCTGTGCCTGATATCCCAAGATTTTCTTGGCTTTTGATACATCAGCGCTAGTATCCCGCGCATCTCCTTTGCTAGATTCTAGGTAATTGATGCGAATCGGGCGATCGACAATGCTTTCCATAGTCTGAATAACTTGTGCTAAAGCCACTCGACTTCCGCCCCCAATATTGAAAATTTCACCGACAGATTCCGGCACTTTAGCGACTGCTAAATTAGCAGCAATACAATCGCTGACAAATGTAAAATCTCGCGTTTGCTGTCCGTCTCCGTAAATTGAAATCGCTTCGCCACGCAAAATTGATTTAAAAAATATGTGAAATGCCATATCTGGACGCTGACGAGGCCCGTAAACAGTGAAATAGCGCAGCATGGTTGCCGGAACGCCGAAATTGTGATAGTAAAGCCAACACAGACGTTCAGCAGCTAATTTGGTAATGCCGTAGGGAGAAACTGGTTGAGGGCAGGCAGTTTCGGAAGTAGGGAAAGTTTCAGCATTACCGTACACCGACGACGACGAAGCCAATA
>JBDTEI010000303.1:0-6358 GCA_039922675.1 Microcoleus sp. | reverse complement strand
AACCGCCGTCTGCATCTCTTTTCGAGGAAAGAGCCACGTAAGGAAACACGACTGTAAAGGTAGTACCAAAGCCGATTTTGCTTTCGCAGCCGATCGCGCCTCCTTGCAATTCTACAGCTTTTTTAACAATTGTTAATCCCAAACCATTACCTTTAATCCTCCCAGTATTCTTGCAGCGGTAGAACATTTCAAATATTTTCGCAACTTCGGTTTCTGGGATGCCGATACCTTCGTCTCGGATGCGCATAATTAGTAACGGAGAGTTAATATTTGTCAATTGGGAATTGGCAAACAAATACTCGGAAGACAAGCCTAAAATAGCTGCTTTTTCTCCCTCGCTTGGTTGAATAGTTTCCAATTCTAAGGTTATTTTGCCACCGTTTGGGGAATATTTGATCGCGTTGACAATTAAGTTAGAAATAATTCCGTGCAGCAGTTGTTGATCTAATATCGCACTGGTAACATTTGCGGGGATTAATATTAATTTGTGCTTGGCTTCATTTCCTAACTGCAATTGATCCAGCAAGTCTTGACAAAATTCGACTACATTTATCGGTAATGGATGGCATTTGAGTTTGCCTGCTTCTGCTCGGCCCATGAACAGCATATCGTCGATTAGCTGGTTCATCTTTTGGGTAGCTGAGTGCACTAGCCGCAGGGTTCTGACTTGGGATTCGTCACTGCTGCGAGTGCGATCGAGCTCTAGGATCTCCGCAGAGATTAAAATCGCGTTGAGCGGGTTGCGCAATTCGTGAGCAGCCATTGAAATATACTGGTTTTGGCGGTGCGATTTTTCTTCCACCGAATCTCTCGCTGCTTCCGAAGCTTTGAGAGATGCTCGCATCTTGGTTTCGATTTCGTGTCTGTGCAGGGCAATCTCGATCGCCACCCGCAAATCATTTTGTTGAAATGGTTTGATAATGTAACCGAATGGGTCTGTAAGTTTCGCTCTTTGCAGCGTTTTATCGTCAGCATAAGCTGTTAAAAATACTGTTGGCACATCAATTTTGGTTCTGATTTTTTCGGCTGTTGTTATGCCGTCTATCTCACCTTTAAGCACAATATCCATCAGCACTAAGTCTGGCCGATTTTCGGCGATTTTTTTAAGAGCTTCTTCCCCTGAAGCAACTATAGCTGTTACTGTATAACCCAGTTTTTTTAATCTGCCTGCTATGTCTTCTGCTACAATAATTTCGTCTTCTACAACCAAAATCTTTATAGGGATCATTTCTTCTCTACTTAAATGCGACGCCGATAATTCAACTCAACGAAAGTAATATCGTAACAAGTTCCGCACTCACTGTCAACGACAATATTTCCATCTAATTGGCAAGTCAACATCCGCACTAATCGCAATCCTAATGTTTCGGTATTTTCTACGTCGAAACCCGCAGGAAATCCCCGACCGTTGTCTTGAATGCTTAAGTGAAATTGCTGCGGGTTGATTTCATTAAAATTAATATTAATTTCACCTGCCAAACTTTGGGTAAAGGCATATTTTAAGCAATTAGAAACCAATTCATTAATAATTAAACCGCAAGGAATCGCGGTTTCGATGTTTAAATAAATGGGGTCAACGTTGAGATTGAATTGGATGGAGGTATTGCCACAACCAAAAGATTGATACAAATTAGCAACCAAGTTTTCGACGTAGGAGGGGAGGTCGATCCGATCGAGATTTTCGGATTGATAAAGTTGCTCGTGAATCAGAGCCATTGAATGGATGCGGGTCTGGCTTTCTTCAAATAAAACTAGCGTCGGTTCGTCTTCAATGTATTGAGCTTGAAGTTCCAGCAGGCTGGAAATTACCTGCATATTATTTTTGACTCGGTGGTGAATTTCTTTGAGCAATACTTCTTTTTCGCGGAGTGCTGCTTGGATGCGAGTCTCGGTCAATTTGCGATCGCTAATATCTTCGCAAATACCAGCGATGCGGTAAATATTGCCCGATTCGTCGTAAATAGGAAAAGCTCGATCGCACACCCAGCGAATAGTGCCATCTGGCCGAACAATCCGATATTCGATATTGGTTGACTCGCCCTGGAAAACTCGCCCCATTGCCTCTTCCAACAAATGTTTATCTTCTGGATGCACCCACTCCATCATTTTTAAGGGTTCGGCATACAATTCTTCGCGGCTGCGCTCCCAGATTTGTTCGTAAGCTGGACTCAGATACAATAAATCGGTGAATTCAGCAGACATTAGCCAGAAGGAATCTTGGATATTTTCTGCTAGCTGGCGGAAGCGTTCTTCACTGTCACGGAGGGCTTTTTCCGATTGCTTGCGTTCGCTGATATCTTCTGCAATGCCAACGATGCGGTAAACTTTACCAGCTTGATTTCTAATCGGAAAAGCCCGATCGCGAATCCAGCGTATTTCGCCATCCGGCCTGACAATTCGATATTCTATCTCGCATTCAGCTAGAACTTGTTTAGTGAATTCAGCAATAACCCGATCGCGATCTTCTGGATGAATGGACTCTGCAAAAAAGTGCCCGCAAGCATACAAATCAGCGAAGCTTCTGCCCCAAATTTTTTCGTAACCCAGACTGACATAAATAATTTCCTGGGCTGGAATGCCTACCATCCAAAACACGCTTTCAATATTTTCGGCTAGCTGTCGGAATCTTTCTTCACTTTCTTTCAGTGCTGCTTCAGCTTGTTTGCGTTGCGTAGCTGCCGCCACAGCATCGCTAATATCCCGCTGCACGCCAAAATACCCCACGATTCTTTCGAGAGAATCGTAAATGCAAATATAGTCGCCTTCCACCCAAATTGTAGTCCCATCAAACTTGCGATTGTCATTTTCGATGTGAATTCTGCCAGCATCAAAAAATTGCCTGAACATCTCTTTGCAGCCAGCCAAGTTGTGGGACAATAAAAAGTTAAGAGTCTGGCCAATGAACTCTTCCCGAGTAGCTCCGTATTGAGCGATCAAAGCATCGTTTGCCTTCGTTACCCGCGCGTTAGCAAATACGTAATCTAAAACTTTTTCCTTGTCAGCGGCATTGTTCCAGTGCACTGGTTCCTCCAGCATCATAAAAAAAAAGCCATCTAAAGATTGAGAAAAAAACAATTCTAGCTGTTGCTGGCTTTCCCGCAGAGCTTCTTCGGCGCGCCAGCGAGAGAGAATTTCTTCCTGCAATTGAGCGTTGGCTGTTTTCAAGTCTTCTGTGCGCTTTTGATATTTAATTTCTAGCTGATTTTTGATTTCTTGCAGCGCTATTTCTGCCTGTTTTTTTTCGGTAATATCTTGAGTAACGACCATTCCTGCAAAAATTTCTTCCCGGTCGTTTTTGACGGGAGCAATTGTTGTTGAATAAATGCGATCGCGGTATTTATATTCAAAATTATTCTCTTTTCCTGCCAAAGCCGCGCGATATGTAGTCTCAAAAAGTGGCAAATCTTCAGGTGGGGATACTTCCCACAATGTTTTGCCTTCCAACAGTTCTTTGGACAAACCAACTGGTGCCAAACCTTGACCGTCAACCAGAGTATAGCGCAAATCGCGATCGAACAAAAACACCGAGCCATTCGGATAATGTTTGATCAGAGTTCGGTACATTTCCTGGCTTTTTTCCAGAGATGCGATTAACTCAGTGCGATCGTCGGCGATATCCAATTCAGTTACACAACCAGCAGAATTGAAATTTTCCAATACTTTAAGTTGTGCTGCTAATTTCTCGCACAATTCTCTCTGCTGCTGCAAATGTTCTTCGAGTTGCCGGATTTTTGCGCTTTGTTCTGCTACCAATGCTTCGCAGGTTTCGAGAGGTCGATTCCCTACGGGATAGCTAGGTTTGACGATTTCTGTAGGATCAATACACATAATCGATCTTGTTTTGCAGTTGCGGACTTGAATTTTGTCCAGCCTAACATAACAGGACTCAGGTCAAAAAATGGTTGGACGCGCGAATTATAGCGGTGCAGTGTGCATCGCCCTACTAAGGCAAAAAAATAAATGGTTAGACGCGCGAATTATAGCGGTGCGGTGTGCATCGCCCTACTAAAGCTTTCTTCCTTCTTCCTTCTTCCTTCTTCCTTCTTCCTTCATTTCGGAACTCCCGCCGTCAAGACTTCGTGATTGTCAACTGTCACCAAAACATCATCTTCAATTCTCACGCCAATACCGCGCCATTTTTCAGGAACCTCCGGCTGTCCTTCAACGGGTTTAATGTAGGGAGAAATATAAATCCCCGGTTCCACCGTCAGCACTTGTCCCGCCTGCAAAAGTTGCGAATTTTCGCCGTACTGATAAACACCGACATCGTGCACGTCCAATCCCAGCCAGTGACCAGTACGGTGCATATAAAACGGCTTGTATTTCTCCTCTTTAATTATCTCTTCAATGTCGCCGACCAAAAGTTTTAAATCCATTAAACCTTCCACCAAAACGCGCACTGCTGTTTCGTGAATTTTGCTGTAAGGATTTCCCGGATATACTTGACTAATTGCCTGCAATTGTGCTTGCAAAACTAAGTCGTAAATAGTCTGTTGTTCGGCAGTGAATTTGCCGCTAACGGGAAAGGTGCGAGTAATGTCGGCGTTGTAGTAGTCGCAAGCACAACCGGCATCTATTAGCAGCAAATCGTTTTCCTGCATTTGGCGGTTGTTTTCGATGTAGTGGAGGACGCAGGCATTGTTACCGGAGGCGACAATGGAAGGGTAGGCGGGAGTGCCGCCATTCATGCCAAAAATATGTTCGATTTCTGCTTGAATTTCGTATTCGTACCTGCCGGGTTTGGCGAATTCTCGGGCGCGGTTGTGGGCGGTAACTGAGATATTAGCGGCTTTTCGCATTAATGCTAATTCTGTTTCGCTTTTCACCAGCCGCATCGGGTGTAAAATAATGTTGGAATCTTCGATCGCTGTGGGGCCTGTACCGCGTTTGGGGTAGGTTGCGATCAAGCTTTGCCAGTGATTGAGGACTGTTTGGTCGAAATTGCGATCGCGCCCGAAGTGATAATATATGCGATCGGCCTTTTCTAGATATTTTGGCAATTTTTCGGCAAGTTCGGCAATGGGAAACGCTTCATCCGCGCCGTACAAGGCTTTGGCGCCTTCAACTCCAGCGCGATAACCGTGCCAAGTTTCTTTTTCCAAGTCTTTTGGCTGCACAAACAGGATAAATTTGTGTTCTTCATGGTGTGGCGCGAGCACTGCTACGGCTTGGGCTTCGTTGAAACCAGTTAAGTAGAAAAAATCGCTATCTTGTCGGTAGGCGTATTCAACATCGTTGTGCATGACGGCTGCGGGGGCGCTGCGAAATATCGCCGTCCCGCTGCCAATTTTTGCCATTAACTGTTCGCGTCTTTGCCGGTATTCGCTGGGGTTGGTCATCCGATTTTAGATTTTAGATTGAACTTAAGTGTCGATCGATATTTTATGCTTATTCGATCGCCAATTTACAAGTATAGTCAACCAGCCGAGACAAATATGAGTTGCTGCGATCGACTAAAGTCCATCTGGGATCGAAATTCGACCAATTTTCGCCATCTTGGCTAATCCTGACGGTTCTAAACTCTCGCGAATTGCAGTTAACTTCCATTTGCACCCGCATTTTCTCGTTACTAAACTGCTGAGTTCCTAAAACAGTTCTGACGGGATAAGAAGGAGCACCGGGAAAATTTGATTTACTTAATTTTACGCTACTGGGATCGATGCAAATATATACAAAACATCTTAATTTTTCCGCACTGGCGCTCAAATTATTGACGGAAATAAACATCAAAGTTGCCATGAAAAATATTGACAAATTCTGAGTTGTATGTATTGTGAATCTAGTTTTCATCTGCGTTAATTTGCGTTCATCTGCGGTTATTCTATCAAAAATAAATTCGGCGGTTTCAACCGCTTCTTGTCAGACAAAACCCGCCGGCTCGGGTTGAATTTCTTCAAAAATCAACTCGGCGGTTGAAACCGCTGCTAAACAAACAAAACCCGCCTTCGCGGGTTGAATTTCTTCAGTCTGCGGAGGCAGACTTTGTTTGTGTAGTCGCGAATTCTATTCGCCCTGAATATTCGCCTTTAACTTTTTAAAGCTGAGGAACGTATTGTTCTTTTTCAGGAACAAAAGTGTATTCAGAGACGATTAGTCGCAACTCTTCGCCGTCGATGGTTTCTTTTTCGATTAACAAATCGACTAAACGATCGACCACAGTGCGATTTTCGCGAATAATTCGGCGGGCGTCATCGTAACAACGATCGACAATTTCCCGAACTTGTCCGTCAATCCGAGAGGCAATTTCTTCGGAATATTCCGATCGCGCCGTGTAATCGCGGCCGAGGAAAATTTCGCTTTGTTGAGCTTCTAGGGCGATCGGGCCCAAGGTAGACATCCCGTAGCGAGTCACCATTTG
>JBDTEI010000302.1:0-4451 GCA_039922675.1 Microcoleus sp. | reverse complement strand
TCGCGGAGTTTCTGCTGCGCCGATTCAATTTCTGCTATTTGTCTCTGGGTTTGCAAGTGCAGTTCGGCCTGAGAAATTGCCACTGCTAAATGGTCGCCTACTTGTCTGGCAAATTCAATTTCATCTTCCTGCCAATCCCGGGGTTGTCCGCAGGAGTGAATGCACAGCAATCCCCACAAATGTTGCCCTTGCAGTAGCGGTACGACTAAGTTTGCTCTGATTTGAAATCGTTTGAGGATTTTGAGGTGGCAGGGACTCAACCGTGCTGTGTAGATGTCGCTGACAGCTTGAACGTATCCTTTGGCGTAGTTGGCTGCAAATTGTTCGCCGAAGCAGTGGTCATGAACTTTTGCGCCCAAAGATGGGCTGTATTGGGGCAGTACGTCTTCGGATACTACTTCGCCCTCGTTCCACTCGGATTCGGGAAGGAAGCGGTAGATGGCTACTCGATCGGCATTTAGGAGTTGCCGGACTTCGGTGGCTGTGATTTTGAATATTGTTTCTAAGTCGAGGGATTCGCGGATTTTGCCAATCACTCCCATCAGCGCTTGCAGCTTTTTGAACCAGGTTTGAGAATGCGTTTCTCTTTCTAGGTGAGCTAGCTTTTCGCGCAGGTTGGTTACTTCTTGATACAGGTATTCATGAAACATAATGCTATTGCTTTAGTTATTTGGCGGTTTGGTATCGAGGTACATGGCATCCCCACAGCGCTCTGCAAGTTGAATCTGGTAAATCTCAAAGGCAAACGACTAATTCTCTTGCTTCTGGTAGTAGTTAGCAGCTACTGACGCTACATTTCCGTATTTTTTGTAGATTGGGAGGTCTAGCGAGCATTTTAACTCCGTATATTTACCGAGAAAGCGGGCGGTGATTTGCTACGGCATAAATTGTCAATAATTAAGAATTATAGTAACAAAACTTAAGCATAAACCCGGTTGCTTAAGGTAATTAATACCATTTTTCCAAAATCCTGCAACAGTAGTTGTAGGGTGCGTCGCACGAGAACAATTCCTCGCATTTCACGCCAGATATTTCGTGCGACGCACCTTACACATTGGGTAGACGAAGCAAACTCAACAATTATATTGTAGCAAGCTTTTTTCTAAATGGTATAAGTCAGGGGAGCTCCGAAAGTGGAAACGAGAAACCGGCTTTCATTGCGGGATTGCGCGGAGAATCCTCACTAATTTTGACATTTTTTTCGATCGCCTTCGGTTATAACTGTCACCCTTTTATTATGAGCGCACACTCGATCGATGGTTTCCTGGGCGCAAGCGATCGAATATCCTGTTGGACTAGCCTCTATTAAAATTTGTGTAACTTGAGCCGATCGCCTTTTCTATAGTTTTCGCTGATTCTCGATTGATCTGTCCTAAATTATATTTTATACAGCCTGTGGAGTCATCCAATCTTTGAGATAATTTCCTGGAATTCTCATTATTTTATGCTGTCTATATTGATGAATGGGAAGTACCCTCGTAAATTCAGTTTATTCTGTTAATATCGAGGAACACTTAGAACTGTCGCGATCAGTTTACTCCACTATCTATCTATTGATTAGCTATTACTGGCTTAAGGAGCAGTTTTCAGTATTGCCCTCGCTTCCTCAATATTTTGTGCAACCAATTTGCCAGACTCGATAAATGCGGCTCTTTCGGTATCGCTGAGCTCCAGTTCCACTACCTGTTCGACGCCCTGATATCCCAAGCGGCAAGGAACTCCCAAAAATATATCTTGTACGCCGTATTCGCCGTGTAAATAAACTGAGCAAGGCAAGAGTCGCGACTGATTTAATAAAATAGATTCTACCATCAAACAGGCAGAAGATGCGGGTGCAAAATAGGCGCTACCAGTCTTCATCAACCCAACAATTTCTGCGCCGCCGTGGCGAGTCCGCTGTACGATGCGATCGATCGCCCCAGCATCCATAAGTTGAGCGATGGGAATGCCGTTGACTGTGGAATAGCGGGGTAAGGGAACCATCAAATCGCCGTGGGAACCGAGTACAGTTGCATTGACTTCGGCGATTGAAACGCCCAATTCCATAGCAATAAAAGTTTGAAAACGGGATGAATCTAGAATTCCCGCCATACCCATAACGCGGTGTTTTGGCAAGTCCGTAGCTTCCCACGCTAAATAAGTCATGATATCTAGGGGATTTGTGACTGTGATTAAGATTGCTTCGGGGGAATGGGCGATCGCACTTTTTGCAGCTTCGGTAACAATTCGAGCATTGATTTTAATTAAATCTTCGCGATTGATACCGGGTTTGCGGGGGAGGCCGGCGGCAATTACGATGATATTTGAGTTAGCTGTATCTGTATAATGGTTTGTACCGACAATTTGGCGATCGTGGCGTTCGACCCCCCTCGCTTGCATCAAGTCCAAAGCAACGCCCTGCGGCCAACCTTCGACAATATCTAGCAATACTACATCTGCGAGATTTTTCTCGGCAATTCGCTGGGCTAAGGTGCTACCAACCTTACCTGCACCGATAATTGAGACGCGGGTTGATGGGGGATTCATTCGATTTTAGATTTTAGATTTTAGGACAGTCCTGGACGCATCAATAACATATTTCTGTCGGATGAGAGGAACGAATCAATCGCAGCATCTGTTTTTGATCTGTTCTGTGTAAGTGTTTTTTGAGATTTTAGGAATGAGCTTAATTAGGGTAAGGTGCGCGGTGCACACCCTACCTTAGATCAAGAACACTGATGTTTTGTTTCAGTGAGTTAGTTAAAATCTTCGAGTTGGTCTATGCGCAGCCAAATATTTGGGGTGGGGACTTTGCCAAATTTGACGAAGGCGTAGTCGCCGCGAACATCCATCACTTCACCTTTTGTTTCAAACAGATAGGAGGAAAAGCGCTGATCGCTGGCTTGGGCTTCTAGGCTGTTTTCCAGTTTTTCGCGAATTGCGCGGACTATGCTACCTTTTTTGATTGCCATAAGTTGCTCTTCTTAATTTATAAAAGTATACAAATTTTAATGCTGATTTGGCTTTAATACCAGTTAAAAGAGTCGGGGGTTGATTGAGTCGGCGGTTGAAACCGCTCCTTGTCAAACGAAGTCGGCCTCCGCAGACTCAAGAGTCGGAAGCTGGGATTTTGTATATTCGTTAAATCTGGTACTTGCATCCGTTGCGGAATGGGTTATTTTTGGCAGGCGGGGCAGAAATGAGTCGATCGCCCTGCTAATTTTATCTTTTCGATCGGCGTTGAGCAAGTGCGGCAGGGTTGACCAGCGCGATTGTACACCCAAGCGACGCCGCCGTAGTTGCCGTTGACGCCTTGGACGTTGAGAAAATTGCTAAATGTGGTGCCGCCGGAGTCGATCGCCTTTTGTAGAACTTGAATAATAGCTGAATGGATGCGATCGATTTGCTCTCTTGTCAAATCCGCGCAGAGAGTTGTCGGCATTACTCCCGACAAAAACAAAGTTTCGTCTGCATAAATATTGCCCAAACCAGCTACCAGTGCCTGGTCTAGCAATGCTGTTTTAATTGGTCGCGCCCGTCGGTGTAGCTTGCGGGCTAAATATTCTGTGGTAAATTCGTCGGAAAATGGTTCCGGGCCTAGGAGTTTCAGACCGGTGACTGTGCTAGAAACTTCGGTTTCTGCGGGCACGTACCACATTTGCCCGAAGGTGCGTTGGTCTACAAACCGCAGTTCTTGGTTTCCTGCAAAAAATAGGCGGACTCGCGCGTGTTTTGGCAGGGGTTCGGATTCGTTTACCCACAGCAATTGTCCGGTCATCCGCAGGTGCACGCCCAACCAGCCAGCGTTTGAGGGCAGAAGGGAAGAACTGGGATTTTGAGTGGGAAAATTCCCAACTTTGTCCGTCTTCCTTTCTGCTTCTGTCAATTGTGATAGTTCTGCCAGGAGGTATTTGCCGCGCCTATACCAGCGGTCGATCGACTTTCCTTTGAGTTTTGTCAAAAAATCGGTCGCAGAGATTGAGCGGGCGATCGAGCTATTTAACAGCACGTCTCCGCCCAAAATTTCGCGATCGAGGGTAAGTTGATTCAAACCCCGGCAAATAGTCTCTACTTCTGGCAGTTCTGGCACAATTAGCGCTGTTCTGTTCCTTGGTTGGGCGAACCTTCGACGGTTCCGGGCACTTCGGCACCGGGCTTGCTGTCGGTCGAAGTTTTCGGCTGCTGGGGGGCTCCTCCGCTGCCGGTTTTGCGGGTTTTCTCGTCGAGGGTGGTTTGCTTGCCGCCGGAAGCGACTGGAGTTGCTGTTTTGGCTTTGGCTTTGGGTGCTGCCACTTCCACTAATTCGCCTTGGGCGAAGTTGTTGGTGTTGACGCCTGCATAATTTACGGTGTTAAAGCGAACGATAACTGGGTATTTAATGCCGCTTTGGTCTACCGTAGCAACGGTGCCCACTTCTTGATACCAGAAGGATTCTTTGCGGAGAATCCGGACTGTCGAACCGCGTTGAACCA